>VAYL01000230.1 GCA_005884305.1 Actinomycetota bacterium | reverse complement strand
CGCAGCACATAGCCAGCTTCGACCAGCTCGGAAAGGATCCGGTGGGCGGCGCGCTCGGTGATCCCGACCGCGGCAGCGATGTCCCGCAGGCGGATTCCGGGGTCATCAGCAACGCAGGTAAGGACGTGGGCGTGTTTGGTCAGGAAGTCCCAGCCGGAGGCCCCAGAAGGAGACGCTTGGTGCTGATCTCTAGAAAGAGAATTCATGAATAGATG
The DNA here is from genome assembly GCA_005884305.1 of Actinomycetota bacterium. Taxonomy (GTDB): domain Bacteria; phylum Actinomycetota; class Thermoleophilia; order Solirubrobacterales; family 70-9; genus AC-56. Next base: position 2,248 of record VAYL01000230.1, on the reverse strand, counting down.
ATACATTGGAGTTCCGCCCATCGCAAGGAGGCCAGCCATGGCCGGAACCGAAACCACCACACAACCGTCGATACCGCCCGCGCGTTCGGTGATGCCGCCACCGCCGCCGATCCCGCCCGCATCGCCGATCCCGCCCGCATCGCCGATCCCGGAAGGATCGCCACGAGCCGAGCCGGGCCGATGATGAACTCAGGCGCCGGCGGTGATCGGGCCTCTGGCAACGGCTTGCCCGCCGAGCTCACCGGCGCGCTCGTCTCGCTTTGGACGCAATACGCGGGCAAGCCGCCGAACAGGGCGCAAACCGAGATTCGCGGCAACGTCGTCACCTGCGTGCTCGTTGACGCCGTCGGCGACTACAACCGGAGCATGATCGTTCCCCAGACCGGGGACACCGTCCGGGGTGTTGGAAAGCTCACCCCGGCCGCCTATAAGCGAGACGCCACCGCGGCGGTCGTCAGGCTGACGCGCCAGCGCGTCACCTCGTTGGTCAGCAGCCACGACCGCGACACGGATGTCGCCACGGAGGTATTCACACTGGAGCCATCGTTCAACCGGGGAGCACCCTCACTCGTCGACAGGCGAATGGGAGGGGACTTCCGGCTCTTCCCGGCGCGTGTCGTTTGAGGACTGGCGAGACCGCGATGCGCTCTCAAACGCCAAACAGGCAAAGCGCTGAACGCCGGCTCATCGAGCTCGAGGCCGAGGAGCGATACGCCCGTGAGCGGTACCAGCTCTACAAGGCCAAGGCCTACGGCTCGCGCCTGACGAGTGCAGGGCGCCTGCGCGAGCTCGAGCGAAGGTCAACGCTGGCGAAGAGCCGGCTGGATCGGGCACGAGCCGCTGGCGACTACGACGCGGCAGATACTTCCATGAACCGAACCCCAATCCGAAAGGAGAGGCACATGCCTCAGACAATCACGTCGGACGAAGTAGTTGGAGTAGCGAAGGGCCTTGGCCAGGCCGAGTTCACTCGCGGTGATCTCGCGCAGAAGTTGGGAGTGGACAAGTCCGAGCTCAAGAAGGGTTTTCACCAGGCCCGCAAGGCCGGAAGCCTCGACAAGGTGCGCGACGACAAAGAAGGCATCGGCCACTTCCGCTTGACAGACCGGTAGCTCGACGTCCTCCGCACGGCGAGGCCCTTGGTCTTCTGTGCGTTCTCCCGGAAGAGAATGAGGTGCCTGCGGACGCCTAGAAAACCGCCGCTTCTGCTTTTCGCGCAAAGCAGAAGCGGCGCTCTACTCCCGCAGCGTGGCCGTGGTAGGTAGTGCCACGACGCCCATGCGTTCGCAGAGGATCGGCAGGTACTTCCGCCGATCCTTGTCGCGTCAGCAGCGGAGTAGAATCTCCATCCGATTAGCCGAGGGCAGCGTCAAATGCGACGCTCGCGGCGGGTCCCGGACAACAAGGGACGACAGCTCCTCGCACAGGGGGCGGACGAGCGGTTGGCGACCCCTCCGCAACCGATCGAAGGAGCCGTCCCGGTGGAAGGTTCAGAACCTGCTGACCCGAGCGAGCTTGATCCCCCGACGCCTTCACCCAGCGTCGAGGCGATGGAAGCGGAGATCTGCCGCGAGGTTCTGGCGATCCACATCGAGTCCTACAGCCGCGCCCCCGCCAACGTCCTGGCCTACGTCCTGGGTGACCTGGTGGTCGTTCTCCTCGATGGCCTGGAGTTGCATCCAAGCGAGGAGTTCCTGATCACCGAGGGTCATCCGGAGACCGTGACCGCGGTGCGCAACCAATTCCAGCAGGCGATCTCGGCCAGCTTCAAGTCCGCCGTCGAGCGCGCCACGGGTCGCCGGGTGGTGGCGTTCACCAGTCAGCAGCACGTCAGCGAGCCGCGGTTCGCGGTCGAGGTCTTTCGCCTAGAGGCGTAACCGCCGCGCGGTGTCTGGGCCGCCAGAGCAGTCGGCTCTCGTGCTTCCGAATCTCGCACAACGGGGAGAGCAGCTCAACGACGCCTGTGAAGATTGGCTTATTGGCTTCCGCTTTCGCGTGACAGCGAGACTTCTGCTTTTCGCGCAAAGCAGAAGTTGATGACTATTCTCGCAGCCCGGCGGCTCGGAGGGCTTGATCGCGGTCGCCGTAGCCTTCGCCACGAACGACGATCCCATCGCGCAGCGTCCAAAGATGCGCGATCCGGATCTCGAACTCAGCGCCGCTGCCTCGCCCGCGCCCCGTATGCCGGGTGAAAAGAAGAACCCGATCGCCCAGATCCCAAGAGCGTTCGACCTCGTGGCGAAACTCG
>VAYL01000089.1:4011-4392 GCA_005884305.1 Actinomycetota bacterium | reverse complement strand
GGGACACCGGGGAGGCGGTCGCGCCGCTGCGGCCCGGCGAACAGCCGCCACCGGATCGCGGGGGCGAGGCGATCGAGGGCGATGCCACGGAGGTGGCGACGGACGGCGAGACGGGCCGCTCGTCCAACGGCTCCGCGGCGCCGCGCCAGAAGCGGAAGCGCAAGCGGCGGAACTAACGGCCGGGGGTATCCCTCAGGGTCGGGCCGCGAGGAGGCGGACCGGGCCGGGGTGCTTGAGGTGGCCGTTCACGACGAGGAAATCGGCCAAAGCGGCGTGGCTGCCCGCCCGCGTCACTCGCAGAAGGGCCGCCCGTGCACCCTCTCGTCGCGCCCCTGGATCCCCGCGCAGTCCGCGAGGTCGTGGAGCCGTTGCTCGAGCGAA
>VAYL01000089.1:3320-3797 GCA_005884305.1 Actinomycetota bacterium | reverse complement strand
CTGGCAGGTCGCATACCGGCCCGAGGATCCGGCGTGGTACTCGGTCAGCAGGCCGCGATCACTGGGCCATCCGCCGCTGTTCGTGAGCAGCGGCATTAGCGACCGGCCGTCCATGACCCTGCACGCCCCCTCCGGCGGACATGGCTGGGCGTGGGCGAGGTCGAGGATGGTCGGGGCGAGGTCGATGTTCCCGACCGGCGCATCGACCTTCTGGACGCGCTCCTGGCCGCCGCGGTAGCGCTTCGGCAGCTTGATGACCAGCGGGAGCCGCAGCGCCTCGTCATACGGCAGGACCTTCCCGCTGTCGATGCGGTGTTCGCCGTAGAAGAGCCCGTTGTCCGAGATGTAGACGAAGATGGTGTTCCCCAACTCGCCCTGCCTCTTCACTGCGCGATAGACGTCGCCGACGGCGCGATCCACGCCCACGAGGGATGCGAGGGCGCAGCGCCAGTGGAACCTGAGGTTCGATTTGGCTTG
>VAYL01000089.1:608-3286 GCA_005884305.1 Actinomycetota bacterium | reverse complement strand
TGTCGGCCATGTGCCGCTCGTTGAACGACGGGGGCTCCGGAAGCGGCGCCTTCCGGAAGGCGTTCAGGTCCAGCGGGTCCGGCTTCGCCGCTCGAATGTGCTTGCCGCTGCATCGGAACACCTGGCGGCCCCCCGACCCGTGGGGAGCGTGCTCGTCGAGCTGGAGATAGAACGGCGCGTCGCTCGGAGCGAACTTATGGATGGCGCTGACCGCGTTCTTGGTCAGCACCCTGGTGATGTAGTCGTTCTTGTGCTTGCCGAAGTGATGCCACTGTCCGTTCCTCGACATGAAGTACTCGTAGTAGCCGAACCTTCCGCCGACGACCGTCCGCCAGTCGGTCCATCCGGGGGCGACGTCCGCGGGGCGATCCACGAACTTCCAGTAGCCGTTCATGAACTTGCCGACGTGGATCGTGTTGTACCCGGCCTGCTGCAGCCAGACGGGCAGGACGTTCTCCTTGTCCCGCAGGAACGGATAGCCCCTGCCATTCGAGAGCACGCCGTTGTTGTGTGTGTACTGGCCGGTTAGCAGGGACGCCCGTGATGGGCAGCATTGTGGGGTCGTGGCGATGTAGTCGCTGAATCTGGTCCCGCGGTGGGTGAGGAGGCGCATGGTCTTGGGCATGAATCTGCCCCTGAACTGGCGCGCTGTCTGATCGTCCACCTGGATCAGCACGACGTTCGGCTGATCGGTCGCAGGGCCGGCCGAGCTCGTGGTCGTCCCCGCAGCAGGTGATACGGAAGGAACCACGATCGCGGCAGGGACGGCGATCGCGCCGAAGACAAACGCCCAAACCTCCCTGCGCTGAATTCTCCCCATCACGCCCCTTCTTAGCCGCTAGAACCGTCCTGCGCGAGTGGGAACCCGCTGTCGATTGCAAAGTAGCGGTTCTTCTCTACTCTGGGTTTTCACCGCCCAATCGACGCCGACCGTGGAGGTGGAGATGACGCATCACGAGGGTGAGCCGCTCGCGGGGAAGCGCGCTGCCGTGATGATCGGGCCCCTGTTCGAGGACATGGAGGCTGCGTATCCGTACTACCGCCTCATCGAGGCGGGCGCCACGGTCGAGCTGATCGGCATCGAGGGAGGCAGGTCCCTCAAGGGAAAGCAGGGCGTCGAGCTGACAACGGACCAGGCGGCTGCCGATCTGGTCGCCGCCGACCTCGACATCCTCGTCATTGCCGGTGGCTTCGGGCCGGACAAGCTGCGCACCGACGATGGGGTGAAGGATCTGGTTCGGGACATGCACGAGGCCGAGAAGCCCATCGCCTTCATCTGCCACGCGGGTTGGGTGCCGGTCTCGGCCGGCATCGTGGAGGGGCGGCGCGTCACGTCGGTACCCGCGATCGCGGACGACCTGCGCAACGCCGGCGCCGAGTGGGAGGACGCGGAGGTCGTCGTGGACGGCAACCTCATCTCCTCGCGGCGGCCGCCGGACCTGCCCGCGTTTATGCGCGCGCTGATCGCGGTCGCGGTGGGCGAGCCGGAGCCGGTCGCCTAAAGGAGGTAGAGCCGGTCGCGCACCGCCGGCAGGCGAAGCGCGATTCCCACTAGCAGGAGAATGGCGCCGACGAGCGCCAGCGGCGAAATGCTGAATCCGGTGAACGGCAGCGTGCCCGTGCTCCCGGGATCGAAGGACGAGCCGCTGGAGGATCCGGAGCCGGAGCCCGAGCCGCCGCCGGTCGAGGTGCCGCCTGTGTCCGACGACGCGCCGCCGTTGCCGTTGCCGGAGTCGCCACCGCTTGAGCCACCACCACTCGCCTTCACCTTGACGGTGCCCTTCATATAGGGATGGAAGGAGCACTGGTACTTATAGGTCCCGGCCTTGGTGAACTTGAAGGTGTAGCTGTCGCCCTGCTTGAGCGTCTTTGAGTTCAGGCCGTCGCCGGTCACGGTGTGGCCCTCGGATGCGTTCGACTTGTTCTTCCAGGTGACCCTGTCGCCGGTCGCCACGGTGATCGAGTGCGGCGAGAAGTCGTATTGCTGGGGTTTGTCGCCGACGATGTGGACGAGGCTCTTCGCCGCCTTCGCCGAGCTGGCGGTCACCGTGCCCTCACCGGTCGCACCGGTCGCACCGGTCGCACCGGTCGCACCGGTCGGCCCGGTCACGCCGGTCGGGCCGGTGACGCCCGTTGGGCCGCTCACGCCCGTAGCTCCGGTGACGCCCGTGGCGCCGCCGAGCCCGGTCACGCCGGTGGCCCCGGTGGCTCCGCCGGGCGGAGTCGCGCCGTCATCCCCTGCCGCCACTGCGGCGGGCCCCCCGATAAAGGCCATCGTGGCCAGGATCGGCACGATCAGTCGCGCCCTCATGGGATGACCTTAGTTGACCAGTAGCCCCTTGCCAAGTGCCTGAGATACGGCGCCCGGCCGGTCGGGGTTCAACCCTGTGCGGCGGCCAGCCTCTTTCGATGGGTGCGGATCTCGCTCAGGATCCGCTCGAGGCGCGGCTCCCGGGAGGAATCGACGTGGCTCATGGCGCGCGCGATCGCGGGGTGGACCGCCGCGATGCGCTCGTACATCGCCTGGGCGACGGCGCGGTACGTCGGGTGGCCCTCGCGGCCGGAGCGAAGTTCGATCAGGTGCATGGCCTCGCGGGCGTTCAGGTCGAGGACGTACCTGATCCGGTAGCCGAGGCACAGCGCGTACGGAGCCGCCTCCGGGAGGCCGGCGTCCTTGA
>VAYL01000089.1:0-600 GCA_005884305.1 Actinomycetota bacterium | reverse complement strand
GCGCGTGCGTGTAGTCGTCGCCGACGCCCGCCTCGCGCACCTCCTCGGGAACGCCCGCGCCGAGGTCCGGCCCGAGCTGCTGCCACTGGCATGTGAGGAGACGATGGCGCTGGAGATCGCGAAAGCCGCCGTAGTCCGAGACGATCTCGAAGCGATAGCGAACCGCCTCCCAGCCCCGGCCGGGGCGGTGTCGCCGGTTCGCGCGCTCGCCCGCCAGCGCGGCGATCAGCTCGGCGCGCTCGAGTGGGTCGAGGGCATCGATGCGGCGGCGGATGTCGGACTCCCCAACGGCCGCTGACTCGAAGAGCGACGCCGCCAGCAGGTCCTCCTCGCCGCCCTGCACGTCGATCAACTCCACCGAGGGGGCGTCGCTCGTGGCCGGGCGATCGAGGCCGAGTCGCGCCACCGCCCGCTCGGTCGCCGCGCGGCGCTCGCGCAGGTAATCGATCCACTCACCGCCACGATCGGGACGATTGACTCTCGCGACGAAGCTCGGGATGACCTTCTCCAGCTCGGCGTGGATCATCTCGCCGTACGCGCGCGCTTCCGGCAGCGGCGACGCAGCAAGGCGCAGGAGGAGCTGCTCGTAGGCCTGGCCCG
>VAYL01000088.1 GCA_005884305.1 Actinomycetota bacterium | reverse complement strand
CGTTGGCACCGGCACCGCGCAGGGAACGACCACCAACGCGGGGACGATTCCGGGCTGCGTCCTGGACTTCAACGCCCCCGACAACTCCTCGGGCCAGCCGAGGATCACGCTGTATTCGCGGTTCCCTATGACCGACTGCAGCAGCCCGTCGACAAACCATGGAGGTGCGACGAACGTCATCCTCACCGGGACCCTGAAGCCCACCACCAAGCCCGGCTACAGCAAGATGCTCGATGTCCCGAACATCGACACCGCGCCGCTGCCGCTGAAGGACTTCAACACCACGGTGAAGAAGAACGCGTACATCCAGGGGCGGTGCTCCGCGACCCCGCTGCGCATCCAGGCCGTGTTCACCTACTCCGGCACCGGACAGACGCCGGATACCGTGAACGCCACCCAGGCGTGCACCGGCACCTGATCGCCTGACATAAGGAGTCAAGCGCTGAATCGAGAGGGGCGGCCTTCGGGCCGCCCCTCTTACGTTCCGATGCGGATTTCCGCCGCCCGCGCAGGGTAGGTTCTAGGCGAAATGGCTGGTGTCCGCAGGGGCCTGGTCGTCCTGGTCATCCTCGCCGCGATCTTCGTGGTGGCGGGGTGCGGCTCGGTCGCCGGCAATTCGATCGACGACTCGCAGATCATCTCGGCCCTCCATCTGAAGAAGGCGAGCACGGGCTACGAGATGGACGGCGACCCGTTCTGCCGCGTCGACCAGCTCCTGAACGACGTCGACGAGGTGAACAGCGCGACCAAACAAAAGGGCATCGACTTCGTGATCGCGGCGCCGCACGGGGTTGCCGGTGTTCTCGCGCACCCACCGTTCGCGCCGAGGTGCAAGCGCGACGCCACCGATGCATTGAAGAAGCTGGCGCGGCAATCCAACGGCTCGGATTAGGCGCCCGCCGCGGTGCGGGTTAGGCTTTGGTCGTGGCCACGAAGCGCGAGCCACGCCTCGTCTCATTGGGCTACGGCAGATTTGCCCGAGCCGATCGGATCTACGCGCTGATCCCGATGGCTCCCGAGGAGCGCGGTGAGGGCCGGCGCACCTACGTGCACGTCGATGGGATGTCGGAGCCGCTCGTCGCGTCGCGCTCCGAGAAGGCGATCCTCGCCGACGTGGAGGCCGCGCTGACCGAGGCCGCGGGGATCCCCCGCAGCCGCCGCACCGCCAAGGGTCAGGAGAGCCTGCTCTAGCGAAGCACTCCTGCGCGCGCCTTCGGGAAGCGGCGTACCAGCGCGGGGAGGACGGGCAGAAGCCGTCGGACCGCCGTCTGTGACGCCGCCAGCGCCCGCTCGCGGTTCGCGCTCCACGGGAGTTCCAGCTGGGTTCGCACCTCGGGAGGCAGGGTGCCCACCGTCACCAGGCGAACCAGCTCCACCGCCGGCCAGGCGAGCGGCATGAGCTCAGGCCGCAGGACGGCGTCGGCGACGTCGTGGGTCGTGTCGGTGATCCGCAGGCTGCCGGCGAGCATCGAGTCCCAGTAGCTCCGGAATGCCGCGTAGTCCGCCGGCATCGCTTCACGGGGGATCCAGTACGCGTCGCCCAGCGTCTTCATCTCCTCGTAGTAGCGATCGAGCTCGGCCGCGCTCAGCCGCTTGACGTATCGCTCGTAGATGGTGAGCGAGGTGTCGATCAGCGTCGCGTGCACCCACAGGAGAAGTTCGGGGTCGAGGGCGCGATAGGGCTCGCCGCGATCGTCGGTGCCGGTGACCCGCTCGTGGAGCCGCCGCAACCGCGCCGACGCGGCGACTGAGGCCTCGCGGTCGCCGAACACGATCGCAAGCGTCGTGTCGAGGGTGCGATAGAGACGCTTCCAAGGCTCGGCCCGGTAGTTGGAGAACCGCGCCACGCCGGCCGCGACTCCGGGGTGCGCGACCTGGAGGATCAGCGCGCGGCCGCCCCCCAGCAAGAGCACCGACTCGCCGTTGATGCGCCAGGTCAGCGATCCGGGGCCGAACATGGCACATCGATTGTCGCGCTCGGTCCGGCGGCCTTCGGTCATGTAGCGGACCGCTCTCTATTCTGCTCCGACCGTGCCGTACTACGTGACAACGCCGATCTATTACGTCAACGCGGAGCCGCATCTGGGGCACGCGTACTCGACGATCGCCGCCGACGTCCTCGCCCGGCACATGCGCCAGCGGGGTGAGGACGTGTTCTTCCTCACCGGCACCGACGAGCACGGCGAGCCGGTCGCGCAGGCGGCGCAAAAGCTCGGCATCGAGCCCCAGGAGCTCGTCGATCGCAACGCGCCGAAGTTCAAGGAGCTCCTGCCGCAGATCGAGGTCTCGAACGACTTCTTCATCCGGACGAGCGACCCCCAGCACGAGGCCAAGGTCCAGGAGATCGTCCAGACCGTCCACGACCACGGCTACGTGTACGAGGGGACCTACGAGGGCTGGTACTGCCCCCGCTGCGCCGACTTCAAGTCGGAGCTCGAGCTGGGCCCGGGCCACACGTGCCCGATCCACAAGATCACCCTGGAGCGCGAGC
>VAYL01000161.1 GCA_005884305.1 Actinomycetota bacterium | reverse complement strand
AGGGGTGGCCGTGGTGGGCGAGACGTGTGTTTTCGTGGCGCTCGCGTTCGTCTGTGCTTGGCGGTGGACACGGTGAACGCGAGAGCTCAAGCGGTGGAGCGCAGACCGGCCGTTCGCGCACTTGACCGGCTCGCGGCCGTGTTCCTGCTCCTCCTCCTGGGCGCCGGAAGCGTCGTGCTGTGGGTCGGGATTCCGTTCGGCCTGCTGTGGTTCTTCTCGCAGATCACGGACTCATGGAACCGCCACTTCCTCATGAGCCTCGTGCTCATCCCCATCGCGATGGCGCTGTTCGCGCCGGCGCTCTTCTGGCTAAACCACCTGTACCTGCGCGTGACCGGCGTGATCCGGCCTGGCGACGAGGAGGAGGAGCGGGACCGCCACCTGCGCGGCCCGCTCGAGTTCTTTCTCTACATGGGGATGGTCGCGGCGCTGATCGCGCTCACGATCTGGTTCTTCTTCTACGCGAAGAACCCGCCCGAGATCGTCTGGTAGCGCTCAATACCAGGCGGACTCGGGATCCCTCGGAGGCTCGCTGAGGTCGCCGCCCTCCGTCCCGAGGAGATCGGGATCGTCGTGCCCGAGCTCCCACAGCAAATCGTCGAGGACCGGCGGTGCGACGCCGGAGCGCTCCGCGACCTCCTTGAACGCCGCGCGCGTCGCTGAACGCACATCCTTCAGGGATCCTGGCTCCACCAGCCCCGAGCGCAGCGCGAGGCGCATGAGAACGTTGTCGGCGGAGACCTGCCAGTGTTCGGGATCCGCGACGGCGAACCATCCCCGCCGCTCGCAGATCTTCGCGAACAGAAACGACTTCTTGGCGAGCGGGTCCGAGTAGGCCTCGTAGCGCGCGAGCAGGCCCAGAAGCCCGCCGTCCCCGCCGAGCCTGTCGTCCGCGGCCGCGAGCAGCGTTTGGGCCTCGCCGCCGTGGTCGCGCTCCAAGCCGCGCGCGAGATCGCGAAACAGGCCGGCGCGCCGCTCGGGATCGGCGACCGTCTCCTCCTCGACCCGGAAGAGCTCGGCGACGCCCTCGCCATCGATGTCGCGCAGCGCCGGCGCGGTCAGCAGACCCGGCTCGCGCCGAGCGGCTTCGAGCGCCACGGCCCACAGCAGCGCGCTGCCGAAATACGGCCCCTCCCCCGCCACCGTGTGCTCGGCGCGGTACCCGGTGCGGTGGTCCATCGCGCATAGGAACAGCGCCGCGTCCGGATCGGGGACGTGATCGAACGTCGGTGGCTCGTAGCTGGCCGTGAGCTCGCGGACGCGCTGCGCTACGCGAGGAAGCGCGCTACCACCAGACGGTGGAATCGATGCCCTCGAGCTCTTCGATCGGCTTCGTGTAGACGCCGGAGGAGAGGTACTTCCAGCCGTCGTCCGGCGCGACGAAGACGACGTTCCCTGAGTCGAGCCCGTCGGCGATCCGCACCGCGATCGCGGCGATCGCCCCGGTAGAGACGCCCGCGAACATGCCCTCGTCGGTCAGCAGCCGCTTCGTCCAGACGATCGCGTCGTGGTTTGAGACCATGATCTTCCGGTCGAGCAGCGAGAGGTCGATGATCGGCGGGATGAACCCGTCGTCCAGCGAGCGGAGGCCCTGGACGAGTTCGCCCTGCATCGGCTCGGCCGCGACGATCTTGGTCTCCGGATCGTGCTCCTTGAGCCGCCGGCCCACGCCCATGAGCGTGCCACCGGTTCCGAGGCCGCCCACGAACGCGGTCACCTCGTCAAGCTCCTCGAGGATCTCCGGCGCGGTCCCCTCGTAGTGCGCCCGGGGATTCGCCTCGTTCCCGTACTGATAGGGCATGTGGTAGGAGGGGTCGGCCTCCGCCATCTCGAGCGCGAGCTCGACCGCGCCGTTCGACCCTTTGGCGCCCTCGGAGTAGACGATCTCGGCCCCGTACATGTGGAGGAGCTGGGTGCGCTCCTCGGTCACGTTGTTCGGCATGACGACCTTGAGCGGATAGCCCTTGCGGCGGCAGATCATCGCCAGCGAGATGCCGGTGTTGCCGGAGGTCGGCTCGAGGATCGTCTGCCCGGGTGCTATCGCTCCCTCCGCCTCGGCGCCCTCGATCATCGCCTTCGCGACGCGGTCCTTCACCGAGCCGGTCGGATTGCGCCCCTCGAGCTTGGCGAAGATGCGGACGCCGGCCTTCGGCGTGATCCTGGGAAGCTCGACCAGCGGCGTGTTCCCGACAGCTTCGAGGACGTTGCCGTAGCGACCGCCGCAGGGGCGGTTGAGGGTCTCCTCGAGCATCGCTTCAGGAAGTGTAGTGAGAGACGGGGTATGTTCCCCCCGGCAGCGAACCACGCACAAGGAGAGGACCAAGCACGATGATCAGGGGCACACGGACGAGACTGGCAATCGCGCTCATAGCGGCGCTTGCAACGGCAGCGATCGGCGCAGGATGCGGAGGCTCGAGCAGCTCCACCAGCGGCGGAACGAGTACGACTTTGACCGCGACACCGAACATCAACGTGCCGGCGGACAAGAAGATCGTCGCCGAACTGCCGAGCTCCGTTAAGTCGAGCGGCACGCTCACGGTCGCAGCGGATGCGACCTATGCGCCGAACGAGTTCATCGCGCCGGACGGCACCACGATCCAGGGAATGGACGCGGACCTCGCCAAGGCGCTGGCGCAGGCGATGGGCCTCACGGCCGACGTCAAGAACGTGACCTTCGACAGCATCATCCCCGGTCTTGCGGCGAACAAGTACGACCTCGGGATGTCCTCCTTCACGATCACGAAGGAGCGCGAGAAGACCGTCGACTTCGTCTCCTACGCGCAGGCGGGGACGTCGTTCTTCGTCAAGGCCCAGGGCGGGCCCACTATCCAGTCGCTCGCCGACCTGTGCGGGCAGACAGTCGCCGCGGAACGCGGAACGACTCAGGCGTCCGACGCTACTGCGCAGGACAAGAAGTGCAAGAGCCAGGGCAAGCCAGGGGTAACGCTCAACGTGTATCCCGACGAGAACGGCGTCAACCTGGCTCTCTCGAGCGGCCGGGCCGACGTCGGGATGGCCGACTCGCCTCCGGCCGCATATGCCGTGGAGCAGTCAAACGGCCAGTTCAAGGTCTCGGGAAGTCAGTACGGGGTCGCGGCGTACGGGATCGCGATGCCGAAGAACTCCGGCCTCGCGAAGCCGGTGCTCGACGCCCTGAAGGACGTGATGGCGGACGGGACGTACAAGCGGATCTTCACGTACTGGGGTCTCAATGCCACCTCGGCGACCAGTGGTTGCCCATGCTCGATCTCGAACCCGCAGATCAACCCGACGAACGTGCCGGCCAGCTAACTCACGGATGAGCGGTGGCCACCCCGACCCGCACGGCAGATGAGATAACGCGAACGGAACCGCCTGACGAGATCCAGGCGGTCCCCGTTCGCCACCCCGGCCGCTGGATCGCAGCAGCCGTCGTCGCCGTCCTGATTGTCGCGCTGGCTCACTCGGTCGCGACCAATCCGCGATTCGAATGGGGCGTCGTCGGCGACTACCTCTTCTCGAGCCGGATCCTCAAGGGACTCGTCGTGACCATCGAGCTCACGGTGGTGGCGATGGCGATTGGGATCATCCTGGGTGTCGTCCTCGCGCTCATGCGGATGTCCGAGAGCGCCCTTCTGAGCGGCGCGAGCTGGGTTTACATCTGGCTCCTCCGCGGTACGCCGGTGCTCGTGCAGATCCTGTTCTGGAACTTCATCGCCGCGCTCTACCCCACCGTCGGCCTCGGGATCCCCTTCGGCCCCTCGTTCATACATCTGGACGCGAACTCGCTGATCACTCCGTTCGTCGCGGCGATGCTGGCACTGGGACTGAACGAAGGCGCCTACATGTCGGAGATCGTCCGGGCCGGGATCATCTCGGTGGAGGAGGGGCAGACGGATGCGGCGCAGGCCCTGGGGATGGCTCGGCTGCAGACGATGCGCCGGGTCGTCCTGCCCCAGGCGATGCGGGCGATCATCCCGCCAACCGGGTACGAGACGATCTCGATGCTCAAGACCACGTCGCTCGTCGCCTTCATCGGCCTGGCGGACCTGCTCTACTCGGCGCAGCTGATCTATTCGGTCAACTACAAGACGATCCCGCTGTTGATCACGGCGAGCATCTGGTACCTCGCCGTCACCTCGGTCCTGTCGGTCGGCCAGTACTACATCGAGCGCCACTATGGGCGAGGCAGGGCCCGCGAGGCGGAACCGACCCTGTTGGAGCGACTGCGCGCCGGGCTCTTCCCGCGCCACGCCGACGTCAAGCCGCTGCCCGAGCCCCCCAAGATGCCGGAGGACCACCGGTGAGCGAGACGATGGTCAAGGCAGAGGAAGTCCACAAGCGCTTCGGCCAGCTCGAGGTGCTGAAGGGAATCTCGCTGGAGGTGGCGCCCGGAGAGGTCATGTGCCTGCTTGGCCCGTCCGGGTCGGGCAAGTCCACCCTGCTCCGATGCGTGAACCACCTCGAGAAGATCCACCGTGGGCGCATCTGGGTCGACGGCGAGCTCGTCGGGTACCGCGAGGATGGGGGCAAGCTCTACGAGCTGCCCGAGTCGGAGATCACGCAGCACCGCGCCGAGGTCGGGATGGTGTTTCAGCGCTTCAACCTGTTTCCCCACATGACCGCTATCCAGAACGTCATCGAGGCTCCCATCCGCGTCAAGAAGCGACCGAAGCGCGAGGCGATCGCAAGCGGCCGGGAGCTCCTCCAGCGCGTCGGGCTCGCCGACAAGGTGGACGAGTACCCCGCTCGGCTTTCAGGGGGACAGCAGCAGCGGGTAGCGATCGCCCGGGCCCTGGCGATGGAGCCGAAGCTGATGCTCTTCGACGAGGTGACGAGCGCCCTCGACCCGGAGCTCGTCAAAGAGGTGCTCGACGTGATGCGCGACCTCGCGCGCCTGGGCATGACGATGATCGTGGTCACGCACGAGATCGGCTTCGCTCGTGACGTCGCCGATCAGGTCGTGTTCATGGACGAGGGCGTGGTGGTGGAGGAAGGCGCCCCGTCCCAGGTGCTCGACAACCCCCACGAGGAGCGCACGAAGCGGTTCCTCGGCCTCGTGCTCGAGCACTAGCGCGACCGCATCGACCGCGTCATCCGGGTGTTTAGGGACGTGTGGCTAGAGTGCAAGTCGCTGGGCCCTTGGGAGCGCGTTAGCGATGAGGCTGGGGGAATCCCAACAAGCTGATCAGCGGGCGGCCGAGCCCGGCCCGCAGCCGACGCCGGAGGACGTTGGTGGCGAACTCGTCGTGACGCCCGTCGGTCCCTTCCCCTCCCGCCTCGCGGTGGGGCGGGGGCAGAGCTTCTTCGTCGACGGGACGTGCAGCCATCCCACGCGAGGGATCCGGTCGCTGGCGATCAGGCTGGCCGACCGGCGTCAGCCGGTGATTGCGTTCGGGATGGCTCGGCCCGCTTCGGTAATCGATGATGACTACTGGTGGGGCATCGTCACGGTTTCGCCCGTCGACGAGCCCCGAACCGAATGGATCGAGCTGGTCGCGACTCTCGACGACGGGACCTCAGCGCGCGGCCAGCTCGGCACGATCGAGCTCACCCCAAGGCTGGAGGGGCCGGTCGAGGCCTCCTGGAACGGCCATTCGGGCCCCATCGCCGAGCTGATCGGAAGGCGGGAGTCCGAAGAGGCCCTGGTGGCGGTGTGCATGGCGACCTACAACCCGCCCATGGACCTGTTCCGCCGTCAGATCGACTCGATCCGGGCACAGACCCACCGCAACTGGGTCTGCCTGATCAGCGACGACAACTCCGACCCGCAGAAGGTTGAGGAGATGCGCGAGGTACTGGGCGAGGATCGCCGCTTTCTCCTGTCGAGCGCGGAGCGGAACGCCGGGTTCTACGGCAACTTCGAGCGGGCGCTTTCGATGGTCCCGGCCAGCGTCGACTACGTCGCTTTGAGCGACCAGGACGACTGGTGGCGCCCAGAGAAACTCGAGACGCTGATCAACAGCCTTGGCCCCGAGGATCGGCTCGCGTACAGCGACATGCGAATCGTCGACGAGGACGGCGAGGTGATCTCGGACACGTACTGGAGCTTCAGGCAGAACAACCACACCGACTTCGCCTCGCTCGTCCTGGCCAACACGGTCACGGGCGCCGCGTCGCTGTTCGACCGCGAGCTGCTCGCCGACGTCCTGCCCTTCCCCCCGCCCACCGACACCGGATACCACGACCACTGGATCGCTCAGGTGGCGATGGCCCTCGGCGGAATCAGCTACGTCGATCGCCCCCTCTACGACTACGTGCAGCACCGCGGTGCGTATCTGGGCCACCTGGCGGCGAACGCATACGGCAGCTACAACCAGTCGCTGCTGAAGCGCGCGATCGGCCGCGCCTCCCGCCTCAGGCTGCGCCGGGGCCACATGGGGTGGCGAATTCCCTACTTCAAGCTCTACTGCCGAGTCGCGGTCAACATCTCAATCCTGCGGCTAAGGTGCTCGGACCGCATGACCGCCCCCAAGCGACGCACCCTCGACCGGATCGCCGACTCCCCTAGCGGGCTCGCCTGGCTCGCCATGCGCTCCGGCCGGTCGCTGAACGGCCGCGCCGAGACGCTGGGCCGCGAACGGGTGATGCTGGCGGGGCTCGTCTGGCGCCGCTATGCGCGCCTGCGGCGGCGAGCGCGCGCCATCGCCGGGCACCGCGGCGCTCCGTTGCGAAGCCGCGCCCGGCGCCTCCGGGCGCGGGCCCGTTCCATCACGCCAGGTCAGGCCAAGCGCCAGCCGGCCACCTGGGTCCAGCCCAGCGAGAGCGAGAGCAGCGAATGGCTCACGCCAATCCTCGTCGACTACTTCACGCGGGACGGGAGCACGCTGACGATGAAGCTGCTCGGCTCGTCGCCACAGATCGCGATGGAGATGAGCTTTCCGTACGAGCGCAAGTACTTCGCGTACCTCTGGCGCTGGGCCCACCTCCTCGATCGTGAGGACTGGCCCGAGGGGCAGTGGGGGCCCCAGGGACTCGGCTCGCTCACCCAGATGCGCTCGCACGGGATGCTCGGACCGCCGCCTTGGCTCCCGCGCCCGCTCGTCCGGTCGACCCCGGGAGAGCCGACGATGGGCCAGCGCGCGTTCGAGCTCGCCTGGCGGGAGTTCTCCCACCGCGCCGCGCGCGAGCGCCTGAGCGATCTCGGCCTCGACCCCGAGACGTCGCCGCCCGTGCGGTACCTGGCCGAGAAGCACCTGAACACCTGGAAGGTCGCGCTCGGACAGCTACCCCCGCACAAGCTGATCGTCCTGCTTCGGGATCCGCGCGACAGTTGGGTCTCGATCAACGCCTTCAACGACACCCGCGGCGGCGGGCCCCTGGGGCGCGATCGAGCCGGCAGCCGCGAGGAGCACCTGGACCAGGTGATCCGGCGGCAGAAGGAGCGGCTCCGGTGGATCGCCGATCTCGAGGAGAAGGGCGAGGTGCCGATCGTCCGCTACGAGGACCTCGTCCTCGACCTGCCCGGGACCGCGCAGCGCCTCGGCAACTGGCTCGGCGTGGAGCTCGACGCCAAGTCCGTGCTGAGGGACAAGTCGTACCGCTCGAAGCACATGACCGCGGAGTCGGCGGAACAATCCATCGGGCGCTGGCGGACCGAGCTCGAGCTCGAGGTGGCGGAGCGGTTCTCGAGCGAGCTCGGCCCGGAGCTGCGCGCGCTTGGCATCGAGCCCTAGCCCCTCCTTCGCGATCCTGTGCGTCGGGCGTGTGGGTTCGGAGCACCTGGTCTCGCTGCTCGACTCCCATACCGAGATCACGTGCTTCAGCGAGGTCTTCGCCCCCGACTGGGCGGTCGAGCCCCAGCAGGGAACGCTCACCGTCCCCCACTACGTGAGCACCCCGCACGAGCGCCCGGCAAGCTACTGGCGGGAGTTGACGGCCGAGCTCGAGAGCCCGGTCGCGGGGCTGAAGCTCCCCTGGAGCTCGATCGAGGCCCACGCGGACACGCTCGAGCTGCTCGCGGAGCCGGCTGTCGACATCATCAGGCTGACCCGGCGTGACCGGGTCGCGCAGTACGTCTCGGCGTGGCTGGCCCTGGAGAGCGGCGTCTGGCACTCACCCCAGGGCTCCTACCGAGCGGGGCGGATCAAGGTGGACCCCGAGAAGTGCCGAGACGCCTTGGATCGAATCAACAGGCAGGAGGGTCGTCTCGACCGCATCGCACGCGGTCACCGCGTGTTCAAACTCACGTATGAGGAACTCGTTGACGGCCATCAACTCGACGATCTCCA
>VAYL01000087.1:2769-3291 GCA_005884305.1 Actinomycetota bacterium | reverse complement strand
TGGGTCACCTGGTACGAGCCAAACGCCACCGTGATCCATGTGAAGGCCGGGACGAGCGGGCCGGCGCGGTCCCCCAGGCTGAACTACGCCTTTCACTACGGGATGCTCCGGTTCTACCGCAAGCACTACGCACGCCGGCGAAGCGGGGTGACGAACGCGGTGGTCTACTGCGGGATCGCGTTGAAGCTGACGGCCTCAGTGTTGCGAAACGCGGCCAGTGCGCTCGACAGGCGCATGCGCGCGGTGAGGGTCGAGGTCACATCCGCTCGGGCGCGCTGACGCCCAGCAGGTCGAGCGTCCGCGCGATCACCCGCTGGGCCGCGATCGACAGCGCGAGGCGCCCTTGCTCGAGACCCTCGCCCGCCCCGACCACCAAGCAGTCGCGGTAGAAGGCGTGAAAGTCCGCCGCGGTCGAGGTCGCGTAGGCCGCTAGCCGCTGGGGCGCGCGGCGCGCGGCGGCGGCCTGGACCTCCGCCGGGAACTCCAGCAGACGCTGGATCAGGGCGCGCTCGGCCGGCTCCG
>VAYL01000087.1:0-2696 GCA_005884305.1 Actinomycetota bacterium | reverse complement strand
GGAGGCGCCGCGCCCTCGGCACGGGCCTTCCGCAGGATGCTCGCGATCCGGGCGTGCGCGTACTGGACGTAGTAGACCGGGTTGTCGGGCGACTCCTTCCGCGCGAGCTCGAGATCGACGTCCACCGTCGTCTCGTGACTGCGCTGGAGCATGAAGAAGCGGGTCGCGTCGGTGCCGATGTCGTCCAGCAGCTCATCCAGCGGCACGAAAGTGCCCTGGCGCTTCGACATCTGGGTGCGCTCGCCGCGCAGCTCCACGTGCACCATCTGGATGATCTGCGCCTCGAACCGGTCGGGGTCCTCACCGAGGGCGGCGATCGCGGCCCGCATCCTCGCGAGGTAGCCATGGTGATCGGCCCCGAGGACGTCGATCAGCCGTCCGTCGGCGCGCTCGAGCTTGTCGTAGTGGTACGCGATGTCCGGGGCGAAGTACGTGGGTGTGCCGTCAGAGCGGATGAGCACGCGATCCTTGTCGTCGCCGAAGGTCGTCGTCCGCAGCCAGACGGCTCCCTCGCTCTCATAGACGTGCCCGCCCTCGCGCAGCTTCTCGATCGCCGCGTCGAGCGCCCCGCGCTCGTACATGGAGCGCTCCGATGACCACGTGTCGAACCGCACGCCGAAGCGCTCGAGCGTCGCCTCGATCCGCTCGCGCATGATCTCGACGCCCCGCCGGGCCAGCGTGTCCGGGTCAGCGGGATCGGCGCCCTCGTCGGCCAGCTGCTTCGCGAGATCGATCACGTAGTCGCCGCGATAGCCATCCTCCGGCGGCTCCTCCCCCCGCATCCGCGCGGCGATCGACTCGCCGAACTGCCGGATCTGCCGGCCCATGTCGTTCAGGTAGTACTCGCGCTGGACGTCATGACCGGCGAATGCGAGCACCCGGGCCAGGGCGTCCCCGTACGCGGCGTGGCGCCCGCTCGCCGCGTGCAGCGGGCCCGTCGGATTGGCCGAGACGAACTCGACCAGCACGGGCTCGCGCTGCTGCGCGGTGCCATGGCCGAACTCGCCGCGGGCGCCGAGCAGCGCAACTACCGAGTCCCGGTACCAGCGGTCGGCGAGAAAGAGGTTCACGAATCCCGGGCCCGCCACCTCGATGCGATCGACGGTGGGACCAAGAAGCGTGCCCAGATGGTCCCTCAGGCGCTCGGCCACCGTCCGGGGCGGCTCGCCGAGGGCGGGCGCGAGCAGCATCGCCGCGTTGGTGGAGTAGTCCCCGAGCTCGGGCTTCGGGGGGCGCTCCAGAGTCGGCGCGACTGCGACCGACTCGGCCGTCCCGTCCAGCAGCGAATCCGCCGCGCTGCGGATCGTTACGCGAAGAGTGTCGAGCGGATCGGGCATGGCCGTCCTACGATAGTCCGCTCGGCTCGCCATGAGACTGGCCATTCTCAGCGACATCCACGCCAATCTGCCTGCCCTCGAAGCCGTCCTCGCGGACATCGACGGGGCCGGCGTCGGCGAACTCTGGTGCCTCGGCGACGTGGTCGGATACGGCGCTCAGCCGGACGAGTGCACGCGCCTCGTCAGGGAACGGTGCGACCTGTGCCTGGTGGGAAACCACGACTTGGCCGTGCTCGACGAGCTCGATGTCTCCGCGTTTTCGCCCGCGGCCGCCGCTGCGGTCCGGTGGACGCAGGAGACCGCGGATCCGTCCACGCTTGACTTCCTGCGGGAGCTGGACCCGGCGGACGAGACGCGTGACGTGGCGCTTTACCACGCCTCGCCGCGCGATCCGGTCTGGGAGTACGTGCTCTGGCCCGACCAGGCGGCCGAGTGCATCGCGATTCAGGCGGCCCGCGTCAGCCTGATCGGGCACTCGCACGTCGCCCTCTTCTTCGTGATGGCACAGGATCGCCGTCCTGCCCGCAGCCAGGCGGTGGAGCTCGACGACGCGGCGCGCGGCGCGCAGGCTGGAGCCGGGACCCGGCTCGACCTATCGGAGGGCCGCTGGCTCATCAACCCCGGAAGCGTCGGCCAACCCCGAGACGGCGACCCGCGAGCCGCCTGGCTCGAGCTTGACACCGACTCGTGGGAGGCCACCTACCACCGCGTGGAGTACGAGATCGATCGAGCGGCGGCGGCGATCGAGGAGACCGACCTGCCCGAGCACCTGGCTCGACGGCTTTATGTGGGGCAATGAGGCGGCATGCGAGCTTTGGAGGACGAATGGGTGCGGTTAGCCGAGCAAGCGCCGCCACTAGACTCGCCGCGATGCCGGGCCAGAAGCGATTGGCGGGCGCGCTGGCGGCCGTTGCGGTGGCGGTCGCCATCTCTGCGTGCGGATCGAGCGGCGACAACGTCACGATTCCCCCTGAGAACGCCAACCAGCTCACCGCGGCGCTCAACGGTGTGCAGGATGCGGTGGACGCTCAAGACTGCCAGCTCGCTAAGCAGCGTGCACACGACTTCATCAACGCCGTGAACGAGCTCCCCGACACCGTCGGCACTGCGGACAAGGACGCGCTGCGCAGCGCGGGCGAGAACCTGGAGAAGCTCGCCAGCAATCCCAGCCAGTGCGTGCCGAGCACCGGAACGACCGGGCTCCCGGGTCAGCAGACCACGTCGACAACCCAATCGACCACATCCGTGCCCACCACAACCGTGCCGACCACCACCACCACGACCTCGACGACCCAGACAACGCCGCCCGAGAACGGCGGCGGCAACCAGGGGAACGGCGGCGGGGGGTCGAGCGGGAAC
>VAYL01000086.1:3205-3505 GCA_005884305.1 Actinomycetota bacterium | reverse complement strand
CCGCATGCGCCGAGAAGAGCCCGTTGAACGTCCCGGGCTCGACGATCTGCGTGCCGGGCTGAGCCAGCTCGGCCCGCATGACCATCGCCATCGCGCCGCCGATGAAGAAGAAGACGAAGGTCGTGCAGATGTACTGGATCCCGATCACCTTGTGATCGGTGTTGAATTTGAAGTAGTCCCTCCAGGAGTAGGCGCCGTGGTTGGAGTGGTCCTCGGGGATCGTCGGCGCGCCGATGGCCCAACGGAACCAGTAGTCGAAGGCGCCCAAGCCGATCAGGAATCCGAACGGTCCCGTGATCA
>VAYL01000086.1:0-3083 GCA_005884305.1 Actinomycetota bacterium | reverse complement strand
GCACGCCACCATCCCGATCTCTTCAGTGCTGCTGCCAAGTCCTACCTCCGGCGGGGAAGCCTAATCATTCGTCATCCGCTCCCGGTCGTGCTCGTGGTTTGCGGTGTGGTCGTCGTGGTGCCCTCCACGGACTGGTCCTGGCTGGACGTCCCGGTCGAGGCGCTGTTCGGGCTGCCGGGGAGCGGCTTCAGCTGGGGCTGCTTCTTCAGCCAGGTCTCGAACTCGTTCGGCGGGACCACCTTCACGAGCGCGCGCATCGTCGCGTGGCCGAAGCCGCAGAGCTCCGTACAGACGACGTTGTAGGTGCCGACCTTGTCCGGCGTCACGACCACCGTGTCGTCGACGTCGTTGCCCCCGGGTCCCTTCGGGACCAGGTCGCGCTTGATCCGCCACTCCGGGACCCAGAACGAATGAAGGACGTCCAGCGAGGTGAGCGTGAGGTCCAGCTGCCTTGCCGTTCGGCTGGGGGTAGTTGAAGGTCCACTCGTACTGCTGGGCCGTGACATTGATCTTGAGGTCGTCCGCCGCCTGGCTCTCGATGTTGCCGAGGACGATCCAGCTGTAGATCGCGCCGAACAGGACGATGACCGTGGGGATCACCGTCCACGTGATCTCGAGCTTGGTGTTGCCGTGGATCGGTTCGCCGTCGGACTCGTCCCCCGGCTTCGCCCGGTACTTCCAGACGCAGTACCCGAGCATCACGAGGACGATCGAGAACACGAAGCACGACAGGATGATCATCACGTTCAGGAGCGTGTCGATGTCATGCGCCTGCGTCGAGGCCTCCGTCCCGTTCCAATGGATCTGCGTCATCGGAACGGCCATCACGACGGTCAGGACGACGATCGCGGCGATGATCCTGGCAAGCGTGGCGCGGGTCACCGCGCGGCATTCTATTGCTCGGGTGAGCGCCCATTCCGGTCGGAATCTGACCTGGTGGCAGGCGGCACTTTCGGCACCGGAAGGTCCTCGAGCTCTCCCGCCGACGCGGCCAGGATCGTCCGGGCGACTCCCTCCCAGCTCCACCGGCTGGCCGCGACCTCGCGGAGGGCCGCAAGAGCCGCGGCATGCGTTTCCGGATCCAGGCCCAGCCAGCCGATGATGCGGCCGGCCAGAGACCGTACGGCCTCGTCGTCGAGGTCGAAGGAGACCAGGCCGGACGCGGCGGACGGCAGGCCCGCCGCGAGCTCCCGGCTCACCTCCGCCATCCCCGAGTGGTTGGCGGACACCGGCGGTGTCCCGGCCGCGGCCGCCTCGGCCGCCACCATCCCGAACGACTCGGGAAAGGTGCTCGGCATGACCAGCACATCGGCGGCCGGCACGAGCCTGCCGACCTCGTCGTGCTCGAGGCGCCCGGCGAAGGCCACGGTCCCGGTCGCGGCCTGGGCGCTCGCGGCGTAGTCGGGCGGCAGGTCGTCGAGGAACGCCAAGAGCATCGCTAGCGGCGCCTCCTCCCCGCCCTCCAGACCGCGGCCGCGCGCCGCGATCTCGCGGACAGTGTCCAGGTCGGCGGTCTCAAGAGCGCCCCAGAGCCGTCTGGTCGTCTCCTCGTACTCCCCGAATCCGACGAGAAGCAGACGGGCTCCGGGGTTCGCAGCGTGGACAAGCGGCCAGGCCGCCAGCAAAAGATCGACACCCTTCGAGACGATCAGCTTGCCGATGAAGACGACGCGGGGGCCGGTGGCGTCGGCGAACTCCTCGATGGCACGAGCCGCCTCCTCCGGATCGCGATCCCAGCTCGAATCGTCGCCGGGTGCCGCACGCAGCTCGGCCGCGAGCTCGCGCAGCCGGGGCGCCGCCTCCGAGCGCGGGATCGGCGAGAACAGCTCGATGTCGGCGCCCGGCGGACCGAGGCGCGTCTTGCTCGGAACCTCCGGATCGTCCAGCGCCTCCCAAAGGCTCGCCGCGGTGTGGCCGGATCCGACGAGCACCCCCGAGGCGGCATCCATCCCCTCGCGGGCGTACGGCAGAAAGCGCTCGGCGTGCGGCTTGACCGTGTACTCGAGCGCCGACCCGTGGATCTTCACCGCGAACCGAAGGCCGGCCCGCGCGAGGATCGCCGGGCCCATGACGAGGTGATTGGCGAGCGCCGCGTCGACGCCGCCCATCCGCCGCGCGACATCCCGGACTGCCGCCACGTTCGCGTCGAGATAGACGCCGAGCTCGTGGTCCGTCAGGTCGGCGAACGTCTTGACCCGAAACCCCTCGTACTCGTCCGCCACGTAGACCGGCAGGAGTCCGCCGATGTCCGGGACGTAGGCCGTGACCGTGCCGGGACCCGAGCCGCCGCCTGCCGCCCCGATCGCCAGCTTCCCGCCATCCCATGTGCCCATCCGGTCAACCCATGACAGCTCCCCGGCGCGGCGGTCCTGGCAGAGGAGGTGGACCTCATGTCCCATTATCGCGAGAGCGGTGGCGACGCTCGCGTTGTAGACGTTGCTTCCGGTCCCGCGGAGCAGGTACCCGTGGAAGATCAGGACTTTCACGACACCACACTCCCACGATTGTCGGATTTATTCGAAATATGCCAATGAATCCGACAATTGCGACGAGGTCGGGGGGCGAGGGGCGCGAGGGGGCCGCTGGATTGTTGGCTATGGTGTCCCGCTCGCGATGAACAACCCCCGCCAGATCTACAGACTGCGGGCGCCGGCGTCGGGCCGGGAGGCTCTGACCGACATCGAGCCGGGCGCCGTGTACACCGATCGCGAGACGGGCGAGGAGCTCCTCCCCGTCACCCGGACCCTCCCGCTCGCCCCCTCGGACTCGGCGCTGCTGCGAGCGCCGGAGAACCTGCGGATCTGCCGCCGGTGCGACCAGCTCATCGGCCTGGACATCAGCGACTGCCCGTACTGCGGCCTGCGACAACCGGCCCTCGACGGACCCTCATGAGCGCGGCGAACGGGAGCGCAAAGCGGAAGGCAGGCGCCCTCCGCGGGCGGCGGCTAGCGGTCGCACTCGCCGTAGGTGCGGTCGCGGCGCTGACCGCCACGGGCTGTGGCGGTGGCGGCGACACGACCAGCGTGCCGCCGGCCCCAACCAGCACGACCGCACGCCTGACGACGCCGCCGGCAACCACCACG
>VAYL01000160.1:13518-14666 GCA_005884305.1 Actinomycetota bacterium | reverse complement strand
CAGCAGCGGAATCCGGGGAACCGGTCGACGGGATCGTGATCGAGGTTGTCAAGGGCGGCCTGATCCTGGACCTGGGCGTGCGTGGCTTCCTGCCTGCCTCGCTGGTCGACATCCGGCGCGTTCACAACCTCGACGAGTTCAAGGGACAGACGCTCGAAACCAAGGTGATCGAGCTGAACCGCAGTCGCAACAACGTCGTGCTCTCGCGGCGCGCCGTGCTCGAGGAGGAGCGCAAGGAGGTCCGCGAGCAGATCCTGGGTCGCCTGCAGCCCGGCATGGTCGTCGAGGGCAAGATCTCCAACATCGTCGACTTCGGCGCCTTCGTCGACCTCGACGGCATCGACGGCCTGATCCACATCTCGGAGCTTTCCTGGAGCCACGTGAACCACCCGTCGGAGGTGCTCTCGGTCGGAGAGACCGTGCGAGTGAAGGTCCTCGACATCGACCGCGAGCGCCAGCGGATCTCGTTGGGCCTCAAGCAGACGCAGGAGGACCCGTGGCGCCGGGTCCTCGACGAGTNNCCTTCGGCGCCTTCGTGGAGATCGTGCCGGGCGTCGAGGGACTCGTCCACATCTCCGAGCTTGCCGAGCACCACGTCGAGAACCCAAGCGAGGTCGTATCGCCGGGCGACGAGGTGTGGGTGCGGATCCTCGAGATCGACGAGAGCCGCCGGCGCATCTCGCTCTCTATCAAGCGCGCGGAGTCGCAGAACCTGCCACTGCGCGATCTCATGCCGCCGGAGCTCACCGGCGAGGCGACCCAGGAGGCGGCGCCCGACGAGGTGCCGGACCTGGACGTCTCGGAGGAGGTCTTCCCCGAGACGCCGGCCGCCGACGCCGAAGCTCGGCCCGCGTCCGACGAGGACGAGACCCAGGAGTAATCATCGCCCCCGTACGGTTCGTCGGCCTAACGGGGGGCATCGCTGCTGGAAAGTCGGAGGCCCTCGCCGCCTTCGCGCGACTCGGGGCAGTGACGCTGTCGAGCGATGCCGTCGTCCACGAGCTGCTCGACGATCGCGCGGTGCGCGATCGCCTGGTCGAGCGCTGGGGTGCCGAGGTCACTACGGACGGAACGGTGGATCGCGGCCGAGTGGGGGCGATCGTGTTCGACTCCCCCGAGGAGCTCGCCTGGCTCGAATCGGTGCTCCA
>VAYL01000160.1:2470-13479 GCA_005884305.1 Actinomycetota bacterium | reverse complement strand
TCCGATGTCCCGCTCGCGGTGGTCGAGGTTCCGCTGCTCTTCGAGACCGCGATGGAGGATGCGTT
This sequence comes from Actinomycetota bacterium, assembly GCA_005884305.1. Classification (GTDB taxonomy): domain Bacteria; phylum Actinomycetota; class Thermoleophilia; order Solirubrobacterales; family 70-9; genus AC-56. The sequence goes on along the minus strand of VAYL01000160.1, from coordinate 13,414 downwards.
CGACTCGACGGTGGCGGTCGTGGCGGATGATGAGACCCGGGCAAGCCGAGCGGGCCTGCGTGGCACCGATTTGCTCGAGGCCCGAAGCGAGCGGCAGCTCCCGCAGGCGGAGAAGGCCGCGCGCGCTGACCAAGTGATCACTAACGATGGCTCGCTCGAGGATCTCGACCGCCGCGTGGCCGAGGTGATGGAGCTCCTGTCCGGACCGTCTCGAGCGCGGCGATGAGCCCGGCCAAGTCGGCCACTCGCAGCGCCCGGCGCCCTACCCGAGCGCAGACACGTCGCCGTCGCGGGGCATGGCTCGCGGTCGCAGTGGTGCTGGGTATTGGACTCGCGATCGGGATCAGCCGGATCGACGTGCAGAAGGCGATCCGGGAGCTGACGCTCCCGCTCCAGCACGACGACATCATTCGCCAGCAGGCCGCCGAGAAGGACCTCGACCCGGCGATGATCGCCGCGGTGATCTACGCCGAGTCCCGGTTCCGCGACCAGGAGTCACATGCCGGGGCGCTCGGTCTCATGCAGATCACGCCGCAGACCGCGCGCGTGATCGAGCGCCTCAGCGGGGGGACGACGTTCGTTATGTCCGACCTCTCGGACCCCGAGATCAACATCCGCTACGGCTGCTACTACCTGCGATATCTGCTCGACCGCTACGACCAGAACGAGGTGGCCGCCCTGGCCGCATACAACGCCGGCACGGGCAACGTCGACAAGTGGGGAGGCGCCGACCTCGGACTTGAGGACATCCGGTTCACCGAGACGCAGGGCTACGTCGAGGAGGTGCTCGACAAGCGGCAGGAGTATCGGGACAAGTACGCCGAGGACCTCGGTATCGGCAGATGATTGCCCGACGCTAACCACGCGTTGACGCTGCTCATCACCTGGTTCCTGTTCCCGCTCGTCCTGACGGCGCTCGCGCTGGGGTGCGGTCTGCTCGTCGAGCGAATCTCCGGGATCGACCTTCCCGGTGCACTCCTTCCGGCGATCGGGATGGCGCTGATCATCGTCGTGGCGCAGTTCTTCACCCTGGACGGCCGGCTGGCGGAGCTGACGACTCCGGTGACGGTCGCGCTCGCGGCCATCGGATTCGGGCTGTCGCTGACGTCGCTCGACCGGGGAGTCGCCTGGTGGGCGGTGAGCGCCGCGGTGGCGGTCTTCGCGATCTACGCGGCGCCGATCGTCCTCTCGGGCCAGGCGACGTTCGCCGGCTACATCAAGCTCGACGACACGGCCACCTGGATGGCCCTGACGGACCGCGTGATGGAGCATGGCCGCAGCCTCTCGGGGCTGCCGCCGTCGACGTATGAGGCGACGCTCGCCTTCAACCTGGGATCGGGCTATCCGGTCGGCGTCTTCCTGCCGCTGGGGGTGGGGCGGGCGCTCGTCGGCCAGGACGTCGCCTGGGTGATCCAGCCCTACATGGCCTACATGGGCGCGCTGGTGGCGCTCGGCGCATGGTCGGTGACCGAGCCCCTCGTGAAGCCGGCCTGGCTTCGCGCGGTCGCCGCGTTCCTCGCCGCACAGTCGGCGCTCCTGTTCGGCTACTACCTCTGGGGAGGCATCAAGGAGATGGCCGCGGCGGCGTTCCTCGTCTCGATCGCGGGCGTTGCGGCGTTCGCAATCCGGGAATGGCAGTCGTCGCGGCCGCTTGTTCCCCTCGCGATCATGAGCGCGGCCCTGATCGGAATTCTCAGCGGTGGTGGTGGGCTCTGGCTGGCGCCGATCCTAGCGGTCCTCCTGGTGGTCTTGATCCGGACGCTGGGCGGCCAAGCCGCGGCCGTGAGAGCCGTGATCTTCGCGGGGGCCGTGCTGGTGATGTGCCTGCCCGTGATCATCCCGGGCGGGCTCCTGCCGCCGACGTCCTCGCCGCTCACGAGCGAGACCGCGCTGGGCAACCTCTATCACCCCCTGAACGGGGTGCAGCTGTTCGGCGTGTGGCCCACCGGCGACTTCCGGGTCGACCCCGGGGATCTCGTCACGACGTACGTGCTGATCGGCCTGGTGGCGCTCGCGGCGGTGATCGGAATTCTTCTCGCCGTCAGGGCGCGCTCCTGGGCGATCCTTATATACCTCGGTGCCGCGCTCGTTGCCGCGCTCGCGATCTTCGGCATTGGCTCTCCATGGGTGGGAGGCAAGGCGCTCGCGACGGCGTCGCCGGCGATCCCGCTGATGGCTGCCGCCGGGGGAGCCGCCCTGTTCGCCCGACGCCGCCATATCGAGGGCGGCGTCCTGGTCGCGGTCGTGACCGTTGGCGTGCTGTGGTCGAATGCCCTCGCGTACAGGGACGTGAGCCTCGCCCCGCGCGCCCAGCTCGCGGAGCTGGAGACGATCGCCGGGATCATCGAGGACAAGGGGCCGACGCTGATGACCGAGTACCAGCCCTACGGCGTGCGCCACTTCCTCCGCGACGCCGCCCCCGAGGGTGCCTCCGAGCTCCGCCGCCGCGTGGTTCCCCTGGTTACCGGCAAAGGCCCATGCGCATCGATAGCCATCCGCTCCGGGGACGGCTCCTGCAGCCTGCGGAAGGGCTTTACGGCGGACATCGATCAGTTCGACCTGGGAGCGATCCTGACCTACCGGAACCTGATCCTGCGCCGGGGACCCGGGGGGAGCCGGCCCCCGTCGCCGTACCGGCTCATCTACGAGGGCAAGTACTACGACGCGTGGCAGCGGCCGGCCGAATCGACCCGGTTCATCGCCGACCACCTCGGACTGGGCACGGTGACCGATCCGGCCGGCGTGCCGAAGTGCTCTCAGGTTCACCGCCTGGCGCGCAAGGCTGGGTCCGGTGGCATGCTCGCGGCTGTCAGCCGCGACCCGGACGTGGTGATCCCGCTCACGGATACTCAGCACCCGGCGGCGTGGGACTCGTCGCAGTATCAGTCCGCCTTGCTGCCGCGAACCCCCGGAACCCTGACCGCCAAGGTCCAGATTCCGCAACCGGGCGACTATTCGATCTATCTGGGCGGCTCGGTTCGCCCGGAGGTTGAAGTGTCCGTCGACGGCCGGTCCGTGAGCTCGGTGCGGCATGACCTGAACAACTACGGCGAATACGTGCCGCTCGGCGCCGCGAACCTGACGGCGGGCGCTCACACCGTCTCGCTCACCTTCCACGGCTCCGACCTGCACCCGGGCAGCGGCGGCACCGCGCAGTCCATCGGCCCACTCGCGCTCACCGATCAGGATGCGGCCAACACGAGGATCTCCTACTTCCCCGTGAACCAGGCCGACCAGCTCTGTGGCAAGCCGTGGGATTGGATCGAGGCGGTCAGCGGCCCCGGCGGCGGCTAGCCGGACGTGGACAGCGACCTGGCCTGGCCCGGCAGCGCGGCCATGCGCCACTTAATCGTTCGAGCGAGCGCCGTGTTCCCTCCCAATCCGCATCGGTATCCGGGAACTGCGGCCTTAGCCGCGGGCGGCCAACGGGTATCGGCGCGAGGCGCGGCTATCGTTTTTCTCATGCCGCAGTTTCAGCTGAATCCTGCCTACACCGCCACCGCCGACCAGCCCAAGGCGATCGCGTCGCTCGCCGAGGGGCTGGGCGCCGACGAGCGATTCCTCACGCTTCTCGGGGCGACGGGGACCGGCAAGACGTTCACGATGGCCGGAGTAATCGAGCGAGTGCAGCGCCCGGCGCTCGTCATCGCCCACAACAAGACGCTCGCCGCGCAGCTCTGCAACGAGTTCCGGGAATTCTTCCCCGAGAACTCCGTCGAGTACTTCGTCAGCTACTACGACTACTACCAGCCCGAGGCGTACGTCCCCGCGCAGGACCTCTACATCGAGAAGGACTCGTCGATCAACGACGAGATCGACCGCCTGCGGCACTCGGCGACTGCCGCGCTGCTCGCCCGGCGCGACGTCGTGATCGTCGCCTCGGTCTCCTGCATCTACGGCATCGGCTCGCCCGAGCTCTACAAGGAGCAGATGCAGCTGTTCAAGGTGGGGGAATGGGTCGACCGCGACGAGACCTTCCGCAAGCTGATCGGGATGCAGTACGGCCGCAACGACACCGTCCTCACCCGCGGGACCTTCAGCGGCAAGGGCGAGATGCTCGAGGTCTTCCCGGCCTACGCGGAGACCGCCTTCCGGATCGCGCTGTTCGGGGACGAGGTGGAGTCGATCCAGCACTTCGACCCGCTGACGGGTGAGATCTTCGACGAGATCGACCACGTGGCCGTGTGGCCGGCGACGCACTACGTCACCAGGGAGGAGACGATCGAGCGGTCGGTCTCCGAGATCAAGCAGGAGCTGAACGAGCGGGTCGCCTTCTTCGAGGAGCGGGGCAAGATGCTCGAGGCGCACCGGCTGCGGCAGCGGACCGAGTACGACATGGAGCTCCTCAAAGAGCTGGGCTTCGCGCCCGGGATCGAGAACTACTCGCGGATCCTCGACGGCCGGGCCGAGGGGAGCCCGCCCCACACGCTGATCGACTACTTCCCCGACGACTTCGTCGTGTTCGTCGACGAGTCGCACCAGACGGTCCCGCAGCTCGGGGGCATGTACGAGGGGGACCGGTCGCGAAAGCAGACGCTCGTCGACCACGGGTTCCGGCTTCCGTCGGCGCTGGACAACCGCCCGCTTCGCTTCGAGGAGTTCCTCACCCGGATCGGCCAGATGGTGATGGTGTCGGCGACGCCGGGCGACTTCGAGCGCGCGTCCGCCAAGCGGATCGTTGAGCAGATCGTCCGACCGACCGGGATCGTCGACCCGGAGGTCGACGTGCGTGAAACCCGCAACCAGATCGACGACCTCATGAACGAGGTGCGACGGCGGGTCGAGGTAAGCGAGCGCACGCTGGTGACGACGCTTACCAAGAAGATGGCCGAGGACCTGACGGCCTATCTCCTCGAGCATGGCTTCCGGGTCCGTTACCTGCACTCCGAGATCGACACGTTGGAGAGGATCCAGATCGTGCGCGACCTGCGGCTCGGCGAATACGACGTCCTCGTCGGCGTGAACCTGCTGCGGGAGGGCCTCGACCTACCGGAGGTGTCGCTGGTCGCGGTGCTCGACGCGGACAAGGAGGGCTTCCTGCGCGGGGAGACGAGCCTGATCCAGACCATCGGCCGCGCCGCTCGAAACGTGCGCGGTCGGGTCCTGATGTACGCGGACCGCGAGACCGAGGCGATGCGGGCTGCGCTCCGTGAGACGGACCGCCGACGCGAGATCCAGCTGGAGTACAACCGCGAGCACGGCATCACTCCGGAGACGGTCCAGAAGGGGATCTCCGACATCAGCGACTTCCTGGCGATGGAGTCGCGGACCGCACCCGCGCGCCGACGCCGGGTTCAGCGCGACGGTGAGGTCATCAAGAGCCCCGAGGAACTCGAGAAGATCATCGTCGAGCTGGAGGAGGAGATGCTGGCAGCCGCCGACGAGCTTCGCTTCGAGGAGGCGGCCCGCATCCGCGACGAGCTCAAGGAGCTGCGCGCGGACCTCGACGCTCTGCGGGCGTAAGCGGTCATGCAGGGCGCGTCGGCGCTGTAATCTCGGACCATGGATGCCAAGAAGGCGCAGAAGCTCGTCGACCAGGTCGCTGAGAACGTCCGCCAGGCCATCGACGAGGCGCAGCAGCAGGCCCAGGAGATCTTGAGCGAAGCCGAAGCGCAGGCCGAGAAGGTTCGCGCGGAGGCGGATCGCCTGCGCTCCGAGGCGGAGCGGATTCGAGCGGACGCGGAGGCCGACGCTCGCCGGCGGCTGGACGAGGTCCAGACTGCGCTCTCGGACCTGCGCGGCCGGCTCTCCGGCGAGGTCGAGCCAGGGCCTGTCACCGTCCCCGAACCGGAGCCCCCGCAGACGCCCGAGCCGACCCCGGATCCCACGCCAGAGCCAACACCGGCGCCCGTGCCGGAGCCGATGCCCGAGCCCACCCCGGAGCCGACGCCGCCGCCCGAGGCGCCGGAGACCCCCGCGAGCGCCAACGGCGACGCGGCGACGGGGGATGACGACGCGGCGGCCCGCTTGGTGGCGATGAAGCTGGCCCTCGACGGGATCGCGCGCGAGGCGGCGAAGGAGCAGCTCGCCGCCGATTACGAGGTCGCCGATCTCGACGGCCTGCTGGACGAGGTCTATTCCAAGGCCGGCAAGTAGCGAGGTGGGCTACGCGTCCGGCTTGAACGTCCCCGGCTCGCCGCCGGCGCGCGCCTCGGCGCCGTAGGCCGCCATGTCCTGCGTCCAGAACTCGACGACGTTGCCGTCCGGGTCGGTCACATAGATCGCGCGGTCGGCGCCGAGCTGAATCGGCCCCTCGACCTCGACGCCCTGCGACCGCAGCCGGTCCAGCAGCGGGTCGAGCTCGTGGCGATCGATGTGAAACGCGAAGTGGACATGGGCGCCGCCGCGCCCGCCCGCAAGCCCCACCTGCGGAGTCCAGATCCCGAGCCTGGCGGTGTCCCCGATCAGGTACCAGCGGCGATCGTCGCGGCCCTCGCCATACCTGGTCTCCTCGAATCCGAGCGTCTCGCCGTAGAACCGTCGCGCCGCCTCCAGGTCGGAGACCTCGAGCACCAGCTCAGAGATTCCCGATACGGGCGGCGACTCGGCCACATCACGGACCCTATGGCACCCTAGGGCGCGTGAGGGGAGAGCGGTACAGGCGGATCCTGGCGATCCGCGACGCCAGGCAGCCCATGATCGGGACGGCGATCGACCGGATCCCGATCGCAGGGATATCGCTCGCGATCATCCTGCTCGTGCGCGGCGAGACCGGATCCTTCGCGATCGCCGGCGTGGTCGAGGCCGCCTTCGCGATCGCGACCGCGATCTCGCTTCCGGTCCAGGGCCGGCTCATCGACAGGCTGGGGCAAACCCGGATTCTCGGCGCTGTGGTGGTGCTCAACCCATTGGCGCTGATCGGGCTGATCCTCGCCGCCAGGTCGGGTGCGGGCATCGCGCCTCTCGCGGTGCTCGGCGCCGCCTGCGGGGCGAGTCAGGCGGCAACGGGATCGGCCATGCGGGCCCTCTGGTCGAGCCTGATCCCGGATCAGTCGCTGCGCCAGAGCGCATACGCGCTTGACGCCGTCTCGCTCGAGGTCGCGTTCATCGCGGGGCCGCTGGTGACCGCGGCCCTGATCGCGGCGGGCTCTCCGACCCTCGCGGTGCTGGCGAACGCGGGATTCGCGGCGATAGGAACGGTCACCTTCCTGCTGTCGCATGCATCTCGCTCGTGGCGCGGTGGCGCCACCGCCGAGAACTGGGCGGGTCCGCTTCGTTCCCGGGGCATCCTGGCGCTGCTCGCGATCGAGGTTTCGTTCGGCGTGTCGCTCGGCGCGATGGAGATCTCCATCACCGCGTTCGCCACCCACGAGGGGTCGAGCAGCATGGCCGGCGTCCTGATCGCGTTCCAGGCGGCCGCCAGCCTGGTCGCCGGCCTGTGGTACGGATCGCGACATCACGAGGCCCCGCCCGGGGAGCGCTATCCGCGCATCTGCCTGCTCCTGGCCGTGGGGCTGGCGCCGCTGCTCCTGACGACATCGATCGCCGAGGCGATCCCGCTGATGATCGTGAGCGGGTTCGCGCTCGCCCCGGCCGGGACAGTTCTGTACGGCCTCGTGGACGAGCTCGCGCCGGAGGGCACCGCCACCGAGGCGTTCACGTGGATGGTCACGGCCATCTCGGGCGGGGTGGCGGCGGGCAGCGCGGTGGGCGGAGCGCTCGTCACCGGGGGCCATCCGCACCGGGGGTTGGTGACATGCGTGGCGGCTGCGGGCGTGGCTGCCGGCATCGCGTACCTGGCTCGGCCCGTTTTCAGGGCTACCCCGAGTACTGCGTGAGGACGGGCAAGTGGGCCGGGCTCGACCGGGCAAATTGCCCGGTCAACCCAATCCGCGTCCGGAAGCCGGATGCGGATTGCGGCGATCGGCACTTCCAGTCCGAATCCGCACTTTGGGTGTCCTTCGCTCGTACCTCAGGCACGGCCCGACGGGAACAACCGTTCGCGTCCGTAGAATCGATTGAGGTTATGTCGCCTTCCGATCGCATCGTCATCTCAGGCGCTCGCGCGCACAACCTCAAGGGGATCGACCTCGAGCTTCCGCGCGATTCGCTGATCGTCATGACCGGGCTGTCGGGGTCCGGTAAGTCGAGCCTCGCCTTCGACACGATCTACGCCGAGGGCCAGCGGCGCTACGTCGAGTCGCTGTCCGCCTACGCCCGGCAGTTCCTCGGCCAGATGGAGAAGCCCGACGTCGACTCGATCGAGGGCCTCTCGCCGGCGATCTCGATCGACCAGAAGACGACGTCGCGCAATCCGCGGTCAACGGTCGGGACGGTCACCGAGATCTACGACTACCTTCGGCTCCTCTGGGCCAGGATCGGCAAGCCCCACTGCTACAACTGCGGCGCTCCGATTCAGGGCCAGTCCCTCGAGCAGATCACGGACCGGGTCCTCACCCTCGACGACGGCACGCGGTTCATGGTCCTGGCGCCGATCGTCCGCGGCCGCAAGGGGGAGTACGGGCGGCAGCTCGAGGAGATGCGCGGGCAGGGCTACGTCCGCGCCGTGATCGACGGCGAGCTGCGGCGCCTCGACGAGGAAATCGATCTCGACAAGAAGTTCAAGCACGACATCTCGGTGGTCGTCGAGCGGCTCGTGATGAAGGAGGGCATCCGCAAGCGGCGGAGATCGAGATGGTGAAGGCTCGCAGTGATGAAGACCCCGCCGGCGCGGACGCGGGAGCACAAAAAGAAAGCCCGAGCCGCAGGCGAGGGCAAGAGGTTCTGGCGGGAGCGGAGCAGCCGGCGGGCATTGGTGTCGACGAGGCGCCGGGAGTGAAGGTCCTCAGTGGCCCGAGCGCCGGCAAGCGGGGTGAGGTCCTCGTGTTCTCGGAGAAGTTCGCGTGCCTGAACTGCGGCACGTCGATGCCCGAGCTCGAGCCGCGGATCTTCTCGTTCAACTCGCCCCACGGCTGCTGCCATCGCTGCCATGGCCTGGGCTTCCAGCGCGTGATCGATCCCGAGCTGATCGTCCCGGATCCCACGCTCTCGATCTCCGAGGGTGCTCTGGAGCCATGGACGAAGGCCGCGTCGATGTACCACCGGCGCCTGCTGGAGGCGGTCGCTGAGGCGAACGGGATCGACATCGACACGCCGTGGCAGGACCTGCCGCAGCGCGACCGGGACCTGCTGCTGGAGGGCACCGGCAGCGACCGGCACACGGTCAGCTACCGCAACCGGTTCGGGCGGCGCCGCACCTACACGGTCCGCTTCGACGGCATGCTGAAGAGCCTCGAGCGCCGGTACCGGGAGACGGACTCCGACAATACGCGCGAGCGGATCGAGGGCCTGATGGCGCTCCAGCCATGCCCGGAGTGCGGCGGCGCCCGCCTGCGTCCCGAGAGCCTCGCGGTGACGGTGGGCGACCTGAACATCTACGAGTACACCCAGATGTCCGCGCGGGCGGCCTTGGCGTGGATCGAGGAGCTCGAGCTGACCGAGACCGAGCGCGCCATCGCGCGGCTGGTCGTGCGCGAGATTGCGGAGCGGCTGCGGTTCCTCGACAGCGTGGGGATCGGCTACCTGTCGCTCGAGCGGGCCGCGACCACGCTGTCCGGCGGCGAGGCGCAGCGCATCCGGCTCGCGACGCAGATCGGCTCGTCGCTCGTGGGCGTGCTGTACATCCTCGACGAGCCGTCGATCGGGCTTCATCAGCGCGACAACGCCAAGCTCATCGACACGCTTCAGCGGCTTCGGGATCTCGGCAACACCGTGATCGTCGTCGAGCACGATGAGGGCACGATCCGTGCCGCCGACCACGTCGTCGACCTCGGCCCGGGCGCCGGAGAGCATGGGGGAGAGGTAGTGGCGGATGGAACGCCGGCCCAGATAGCCCGCGCATCGGCGTCGCTTACCGGGCAGTACCTGAGCGGCAAGCGCTCGATTCCGGTCCCCCCGCACCGCCGGTCGGCTCGCGACGAGCTCGTCGTCCGCGGTGCCCGCCAGCACAACCTCAAGAACATCGACGTCGAGGTTCCGCTCGGGGTCTTCTGCTGCGTGACCGGCGTGTCCGGCTCGGGCAAGTCCACGCTCGTCAACGAGATCCTCTACCGCGCGGTCGCCAACCGCCTCCACCGCGCCCGGTTCCGGCCCGGTGCCCACGATCGGATCGACGGGCTCGAGCACATCGACAAGATCATCAACAGCGACCAGTCGCCGATCGGCCGCACACCGCGCTCACACCCGGCGACCTACACCGGCGTGTTCGATCACATCCGCGACCTCTTCTCGAAGACCAAGGAGGCGCGCGTCCGCGGCTACAAGCCAGGCCGGTTCAGCTTCAACGTCAAGGGCGGCCGCTGCGAGGTTTGCCGCGGCGACGGCCAGATCAAGATCGAGATGCACTTCCTGCCGGACGTGTACGTCCCGTGCGAGCAGTGCCACGGCCGCCGCTACAACCGCGAGACGCTCGAGGTCCGGTTCAAGGGCAAGTCGATCGCCGACGTACTCGAGATGTCGGTCGAAGAGGCGGTCGAGTTCTTCGCCCATATCCCCAAGATCAAGCGGCGCTTGCAGACGCTCCACGACGTGGGCCTTGACTACATCCGGCTCGGTCAGCCGGCGACAACGCTCTCGGGTGGCGAGGCGCAACGGGTGAAACTGGCCACCGAGCTGTCGAAGGTGGCGACCGGCGACACGCTGTACATCCTCGACGAGCCGACGACCGGGCTTCACTTCGCGGATGTGCAGCGGCTGCTCGAGGTGCTCGACCGGCTGGTCGAGAACGGCAACACGGTCGTCGTCATCGAACACAACCTCGACGTCATCAAGTCCGCCGACCGGATCATCGACCTCGGCCCCGAGGGCGGTGAGGCCGGGGGCGAGGTGGTCGCGACCGGAAACCCGGAGGAGGTCGCCGCCAACCCCGCCTCATACACCGGCCGCTTCCTCGAGGACCTGGTCACGCCCGCGAAACCGCGCGCCCGCCGCCGCGCTCCGCAGCGC
>VAYL01000160.1:0-2459 GCA_005884305.1 Actinomycetota bacterium | reverse complement strand
CCCTGATCGCGCTGATCGCGTTCTTCGCGATCTACGGCCTCGCCGTCCGGACCGAGATCGGCCAGCACGCCGACGAGGCGGCCCTCGTCGGCGGCCAGTCCGCGCCGGAGCGAGCGCACTCGGGCGCGGACCGGCTCCTGCGCTTCGTCAGCGTCGGCTCGCTCGGGGCCGCCGTCATCGCGTTGGGGGCGCTTGCCTGGCTGTGGCGCCGGCCGTGGCTGATCATCCTGCCGGCCGTGATCGTCGGTCTGTGCTTAGCGGCGACCGAGCTGTTCAAGCTCGTGATCTTCACGCGGCCGGATCTGTGGCCCTCGACGCTCAACGGCAACAGCTATCCGTCGGGACACACGGCCATCGCAACCAGTCTGGGGCTCTCGTCCGTGCTCATCGCCCCGGATCGATGGCGCGGGATCGTCGCCGTCGCCGCGGCGCTGTTCGCCGGCGGCGTCGGGATCCTCGTCGTTACGGCGGATTGGCACCGGCCCAGCGATCCACTGGGCTCCTACGCGCTGTGCCTCGCGATCACGGCGGCGGTCGTCGCGATCATCGGCGCTCGCTGGCCGAATGAGGTGGCGGAGGCGAGCGTGGACGGCCGGGCGCCGCCTTCAGCGACGGCCCTTGCCCGCCGCCTGGAGCTGGCCGCGATCGGTGCCGGGGCTTTGCTGTTCGTGGGCGCCGTGCTGGTGGCCGCGCTCCGGTACGGGCCCGACGTTGCCTGGAACCGGCCGCACGCCGCGTTCCTCGGCTCGATCGCGGCGATCCTGGTCGCCGCGGGGATCGCCGTTGCGGGTCTGGTGCGGATCCTGCCGGCGGGTTCGCCCGGCGCAAGGCCGTTATCTTGAGGCCATGGCACCCCCATCGCCCGCCTCCGGTCCTGACGTGGGGGCGAGCGGTCAGTTCATCGGGGTGGATGTCGGCGGGACGAAGGTCGCCGTAGCGGCGCTCGAGGACGAGCAGCTCACCGAACCCACCATCCGGCCCACGGACGCCACGAGCGCCGATGGGCTGGTCGAGGAGATCGTTGCCGCCGTGGACGCCGCTCGCTCGGAGCGCGCCCAGGCGGTGGGTGTGGGTGTGCCATCGATCGTTGAATTCGCGACCGGGAGGGTGCGCTCGAGCGTCAATCTCCACCTCGCGAACTTCGATTTGCGGGGTGTCCTGGAGGAGCGGCTCGGGTTACCGGTCTTCGTGGACAACGACGCGACGGTGGCGGCAATTGGCGAGGCGTTCGACGAGGGTGGCCGCGTCCTCGTGGAGAACCTGGTCATGCTCACCGTCGGCACCGGCGTCGGCGGGGGGCTCGTGCTCGGGGGGCGCGTCTACCGTGGCTCCACGGGCGCGGCGGGCGAGCTCGGCCACACCATGATCGGCGCGAACTTCGCGGAGGGGCCGCCTGTGCGCGGCGGCTTCCCGCAGAAGGGCTCGCTCGAGGCACTGGCCGCCGGCCGGGTACTCGACCACAGCGCTGCCGACATCGCTTCCGAGCGGCCGGATTCGGCGCTCGGAAGGATGGCGGCCCAGGGCGAGCGCATCGACGGTCGCGACGTGGTGCGCCTCGCGCGCGAGGGCGACCCGGACGCGGTCGGCGCCCTGCGCGTCCTCGGCGAGCGGCTGGGGATCGGGATCGCGAACGCGATCAACACGTTCGATCCGGACGAGGTCGTTATCGGCGGGGGCGTCTCGGTCGCCGGGGATCTGCTGCTGGATCCGGCGCGGGAGACGGCTCTTCGGTTCGTGCTCCCCGGCGTGGGCGAGCGCACCGAGATCCGGCTGGCGAGGCACCTTGGCGGCGCCGGCTTCCGCGGCGCCGCGATGCTGGCGGCGCTCGAGCTGGGTCGGGGAGACGAGGCGTTCGCGTCGCCGCGGAGCAAGGTGGAGAGCGCATCATGAGCGCGGTTACCCAGCCGGAGACACTGCCGGAGAACGTGTTCGCGGCGGACGTCGAGAAGGCGCTGCCACCGCCCACGACTCTTGTCATCTTCGGCGCGACCGGCGATCTCGCGGCGCGCAAGCTGCTGCCGGCCGTCTACAACCTGCGCCGGGGCGGGCTCTTGCCCGAGCGGTTCCACGCGATTGGGATCGGTCGCTCCGAGAGCGGCGACGACGCCTTCCGAGCCCACGCCAGGGAGGCGATCTCGAGCTATTCGCGGACCGGGATCGACGGGGATACGTGGGAGAGCCTGGAGCCGCGTCTCGAGTTCCTCCAGGGTGACCTCGACGACCACGGTCTCTATGAGTCACTGGGCGAGCGGATCGCGAAGCTCGACGCCGACGGGCCTCCCGCGCAGCGAGTCTTCTACCTCGCGGTCTCACCGGCGTTCTTCGGCACGATCGCGCAATCGCTCGCGTCCGCCGGGTTGAGCGACGAGGCCAAAGTGCCCGCGCGCCTGATGATCGAGAAGCCCTTCGGGCACGACCTCGAAACTGCTCTGGCCCTCAATGACGAGATCTCCTCGGCG
>VAYL01000234.1:1042-4952 GCA_005884305.1 Actinomycetota bacterium | reverse complement strand
CGATCTTCGTGGAGCGCCCGACATCCCGGTTGTCGAACCGTACAACCCGATATCCGCGCTCCACGAGCATCCGGCAGAACCGCTCGTCCCACCCCAGCATCTGGACGCCGAGACCCATGATCAGCAGGATCGTCTCGTCAGCCGGATCGCCGAACGTCTCATAGACGAGCTCGATGCCGTCCACGCGCGCGGTCGACTCCATCCCGCCACGATATCCGCCCCTCCGCGGCGGCACGCGATTGAATTGGCCCCGCGAAGCGATGGAAGACAACGCGCGCGAGATCGAGAACCCGATCACCGGCGAGCGAATCGTCTTCCGCCGCACGGCGGCGGACACCGACGGCGAACTGCTCGAGCTCGACGATTTCTGGGTCCGTCCCGATCACCAGGTTCCCGAGCACCTCCATCCGGAGATGGAGGAACGCTGGGAGGTGATCGAAGGAGCGGCCCGCTTCCACATCGGTGGATCCGAGGTCTCGGCGGCACCCGGAGACGTCGTGGTAGCGCCGCCGGGAACGGCGCACTCGACCGCGAACGCCGCCGGCGGCCCGACTCACGTGCGGATCCAGATGCGCCCAGCGCTGCGGTGGGAGGAATTCGTGGTGCGCCTCTTCCAGGCGGCCCGCGACGGACAGACCGATGAGCGAGGCGTCCCCAACGCGGAGCTCCTCCGCGAGTTTCACCGGGAACTCGCCCCACCTCCCGGCTGAGCGCGCCCGTTCGGGCGCGAAGCTACTCGTCCAAGTCCAGGATGATCCGGTCCGAGCGCATGTCGCGCACCACGAACTCGAACGGCGCGCGCTCCTCCAGCTCTCGCAAGAGCTCGACCGGATGCTTGAAGCGCATCGCAAGCGTCGCGCGCCCCTGCGTGAAGCGCTTCACCGAGATCTCAGACGTCGCGCCGATCTCGCTCGCCGCGTCCTCGAACCCGACCAACTGCGAGAAATCGCTGAGCGGCCCAACCTCGACCTCGACCATCCCGTCGAACAGCTCCCCCGGCTCCCTGTCGGAGTGTCCGTTCGCCTCCGCGCGCGCCGCGAGCTCGTCCTCCTCCGCCCAATCGTCCTCCGACCCCACACGCTCGATCGCCTCAGCCAGCGGCCCGATCAGGCGCTCCCCCGCAGCGCCGTCCGCACCCTCGAGCTCCGCGCCTCGCGCCGCCACCTCGGCCGCCTCCTTAAGCGCCCGCAACCGGATCCGCGTCGCCTGCCTGCCCGCCTGCCGGCGCACCTTCGCCAGATCGCCGGCCATCGCGGCTATCGCCCGAAGCCCATCGTCGCCGCGCTCCAGCGCCGCCTGAAGCTCGCCCCGCAGCCGGCGCAACTCCTTGTCGCGATCCACGACCATCGTCGCGAGCCGCGCCGAAACATGCTCGAGCTCGACGATGCGCCGGGCCACCTCCCGGGCCTCCGCCCGGCACGCATCGAGCTCCGCCCGATCCGCGCCCGCCCGGGCCTCCGCGGCGGCCATCCTCGCCTGCGCTTCTTGAACGGCGCCATCGCGCGCCTCCAGCGCCTCATGCACCGCCGCCGGCCGATAGCCGAGCAACCGCTTCGGGAACATCCGGAAGCGCCGCTGCCGACCGTGCTCGCTCGACTGAGCACTCACGATGGCGCCAACGCTAGGCACACGGTCGGACGGACGCCCAGCACCCCCAGTTGCGAGGATCGTGGCCATGCCCTATCCCGAGCGTGTCGAAACGCAACGCCTGATCCTCCGCCGGTGGTTCGCCGAGGACGCACAAGCGATGGAGGCCATCTGGCGCGAGCCCCAGGTCTGGGACTCGCTGCAACCCAACCGCGCCTTCGATCCGCACCAGTGGCGCGGGATGCTCGAGCGACACGTGCGCCACTGGGATGTCCACGGATTCGGACTCTGGGCTGTGACCACGCCCGACGACCCGCAACCCAGGGGCTGGATCGGCGCCTCGCACCCCACCTTCGTGCCAGAGCTGGCCGAGGAGGTGGAGATCGGCTGGACCCTCCGCCCCACACTGTGGGGAATGGGCCTCGCGACCGAAGCGGCGACAGCCGCGATCGAAGCGAGCTTCGCGACGCTCGCGACCGAGCGCGTGATCAGCCTCATCCACCCGCGGAACGAGCGCTCGATGGCCGTCGCCACGCGCCTCGGCATGAGCCGTGCCGGCGAGGCGACCCCGCCTGACCTGAGCGAGCCGCTGATCGTCTACGCGCTGTCGCGAAGCTCCTGGAGCTCCAGCTCGAGCCGCGGCGCCTCGGTCCAGAGCACGTCCAGCCGGTAGCGCTCCCGCAGCTCCGGCACGAACACGTGCAGCACGCAATCGAGATAGTCCATCAGGACCCACCGATTCTCCGTCGCTCCCTCGACGTTCGCCGGCAGCAACCCGTGATCGCGCTTCAGTCGCAGATGCACGTCGTCATGGATCGCCTTCGCCTGCCGCTCGTTTCGCGCCGTGCAGACGACGAGAAAATCGGTGTAGGAGACCAGCGAGCGCATGTCCAGCGCCACGATGTCCTCAGCCTTCTTGGCATCGGCGATCTCGGCCATCAGGCGCGCCATTGCCTCGGAGTCCACCCGCTCGGGCTCCCTGTGCGCCGCCGGCCTCACTCCCGGTAAAGCCCCCGCTCAGCGATCAGCTCCTCCACCCCGTCAGGCACCAGGTGGCGAATCGGCGCCCCCGCGGCCACCCGCCGCCGGATCCCGGTCGATGAGACGCCGATCTCCGGCATCCGCACGACCTCGGCCCGGTCGTCGCCACCGAGGCGCTCGATCGCCGCCTCCGCCTCCTCCAGCACGGTGCCCGGCCTCGCGGCGATCCCCAGCCGCGCGAGCTCGAGCACGCGCTCCGGATTGCGCCAGTTCTCCAGTCCCGCCGCGACATCCGCGCCCATGAGGAATACGAACTCGTCCCCGGGTCGCGCGTCGCTCATCAACTCCAGGGTACGAAAGCTGAACGACGGTCCTTCTCGCGACGTCTCCAGGTCCGACGCCTCAACCACCGGATCGCTCTGTGCCGCCAGTCGCGCCATCTCCAATCTCAGCTCGGGACCCGGCTCGGGATGGATCCGCTTGTAGGGCGACTCGCCGACCGGAACGAGCACCACCTCGTCCAGCCCGAGCTGAAACGCCGCCTCCTGCGCGAGCACCATGTGCCCGATGTGCGGCGGATTGAACGCGCCCCCGAGGACGCCGATCGCGCCGACCCCAGCCCTCCTAACTCCGGATTTGGCCGTCGCCGTGCACGACGTACTTGAAGGTCGTCAGCTCGCGCAGGCCGATGGGCCGCACCCATGCCGAACTCGAATCCGTCAGTGAAGCGCGTCGACGCGTTCACATACACGACCGCCGAGTCGACCCCATCTGTGAATTCCCGCGCCGCCGTCTCCGACGACGTGACGATTGCCTCGGAGTGCCCGGTCCCATGCCGGTTGACGTGGTCGATCGCCTCGTCGAGCGAATCGACGACGCCCACGGTCATCCTCATGTCCAGGTACTCGGTGTCCCAGTCCTCCGCGCTCGCCTCGCCGACTGCGGCATCACCGGCAACCGAGCGCGTCCGGTCGTCGCCGACGAGCTCGACGCCCGCATCGCGCAGGGCGCCGACGATCACGGGCAGGAACTCATCCGCCACTGAAGCGTTGACGAGCAACGTCTCGGCGGCGTTGCAGACGCCGGGCCGGTCCACCTTCGCGTTGAAGGCGACGGCGCGCGCCATCTCCAGATCGGCGTCCTCGTGGACGTATACGTGACAGTTGCCCGCCGCCGCGTACATGACGGGAACCGTGGCAACCGACTTCAGCGCGTCTTTCAGGCCCTCGCCGCCCCGAGGAATAACGAGGTCGACGAGCCCGTCTGCGCTGGCGAGTTCCGCGAGCTCCGCGCGATCGCCGCCGGTGAGCAGCTCGACCGCCGCCTCGGGCAGTCCCGCTTC
>VAYL01000234.1:0-1034 GCA_005884305.1 Actinomycetota bacterium | reverse complement strand
GCGCACGAGCTGAGCGAGCGTCGCGTTCGAGCGCGCCGCGTAGCTCGAGCCCCGCAGCACGATCGCGTTGCCGCTCTTCAGCGTGAGCGCGGCGCAGTCCACCGTGACGTTCGGGCGCGCCTCGTAGATGACAGCGATCACGCCGAGCGGCACGCGCACCTTGCGCAGCCGCAGGCCAGTCTCGAGCGTCCGCTCGTCGAGCACCTCGCCGACCGGATCCGGCAGCCTGGCGATCGCGCGCACGCCGTCGCCCATCCCGGCGACCCGCGCCCCGTCGAGCGTCAACCGGTCGCGAAGCGCCGGCGTCAGGCCGGCGGCCCGCTCGTCCGCCAGGTCCTCGGCGTTCGCCCGCAGCACCTCGTCTCCGCGCTCGGCCAGCAGCTCCGCGAGCCGCGACAGCGCGGCGTTCTTAGCGTCAGTGCTCGCGGCCGCGAGCGCGCGCGCACCGCGCTTGGCGGACGCGCAGACCTCGGCGACGGTCCTCGTAGCGATGGCCATGCCGAGAGAGTAGCTAGCCTGGCCGAGCTCAATCTGTGGAACAGCACCAGCCAGTTTCGGGGGCTGAAGCCCCCTCGCCAGACATCAGCAACGGCACATGCCAGTTTCGGGGCTAAAGCCCCTCATCTGAATACATGGCGGATACAGAACTCGCCCGCGGCTGGCTGGAAAGCTCGCCGTTCGTAGCTCACCTGGGAATCGGGATCGACCTCATGGAGCCGGACCGCGCCGTCCTCTCCTTGCCGTTCGCGGACTCCCTCCCGACGATGGGCGACGTCGTCCACGGGGGCGCGATCAGCTCCCTGGTCGACACGGCGGCCGCCGCGGCAGCGTGGTCCGGTGCCGAGGTACCGGAGCGCCCCCGCGCCTCGACCGTGGGCATCACGGTCGACTTCCTGAGACCGGCCCGCGCGCAGGGGATCGCCGCGGACGCGCGCATCATCCGCCGCGGCGGCAGCGGCCTCTGCTTCTGCGAGGTGAAGGTCACAGCGGAGGACGACACGGAGGTGGCCAGGGCGCTGGTGACCTACCAGCTG
>VAYL01000233.1 GCA_005884305.1 Actinomycetota bacterium | reverse complement strand
TCGGAGCCGGTGGCGATCCACGTCACTCGTTCCACCGACGGCGGCGTGACCTGGGCCAAGCCGCAGCGGCTGACGGCCTCGTTCAACAGCAGGGCACAGCCGGGCAGGCAGGGCTGCGCAGTCGCGACCGACAGCCACGGTGTCGTCTACCTCGTCTGGGAGGACACGCTGAAGCACCGCAGCGTCTTCCTGATGTCGCGCTCGTTCGACGGCGGCGCGACGTTCGAGAAGAAGCCGCGCGTCGTCGCGCACGTGACCGACGTCGGGAAGTTCGACGGCGTTCGCTCGATCTCGTTCGACGGCATCGCGGGCGCGCGGACCAGCTCGTTCCCGAGCCTGAGCATCGCGAACGGCTCCCCGAGCGGCACAGGCGCCCCGAACACGCTGGCGCTCGGCTGGTCCGATGGATCGCACGGCCTGAACCACGAGCACGCCTTGGTCCAGCTGTCGAGCAACCGGGGCAATACGTGGACCGCGCCCGATGCGGTCGAGCAGAGCGGCGATCGCCCGGACTTCGCGTTCCTGGGGATCTCGCCGGGCGGCTCCGACCTGTACGTGGTCTATGACGGGTTCAGTGACCCGTTCCGGAACCACACGACCGCGACCAGGAAGTTCGTCGGTGTGCTCCGGCACGCGGACGTGTCCGGGACGACGCTCAGCAACGAGAGCACGCTCGACCGCGGAGCGACGGGCGACGGGCGCGCCTCGAGCGCGAACGCGCTGATCGACGAATTCCTGGGCGACTACAACACCGTCGACGCGACGGACTCCGGTGCGATCGCGGTGTTCAACGACGCCCGTGATGCCGCCGTCTGCCCGCTGATCAACACGTACCGTCAGGCGGTGGTGAACGGCACGGCAGGCGCCGCACCCGCTCCGGGCACCGACTGTCCGCCGACGTTCGGCAACACCGACATCTATTCGTCGGCGGCCGCGGACCCGACGCCGTAACCGCCGCGCTAGTCGTCTGGCGCCGCCCCGGCCCGCTTCAAGCGGGTCGGGGCCGGCGCGAGCGATTGCTTACCGGTTGCCGTTTCAGGCGGATTCATGAGATCGTCGATAGATGTATTGTGAATCGGCGTGCCTGTCGCAGCTATGACCGGCAGCTCGGCTAGCCCGCGCCACATGTCCGTCCCGCGCACGGTGAGGGAGCGCCTTGCGTGGCGTGGCCTCGAGGCAAGGCGCGTGCGCGCGGACCGCGGCACGATGGCCCGGACCTTCACCTACCTCTTCGGGACGGGCGCGACGCTGGTGCTGATCAGCCTGCTGCTCCCGCATTCGCCGGATCGGGACACAACGGGACTGGTCATCGCGATGGTCGCGGCGTACGCGGTGGCGCTCGGCTTCCTCATCGCCTTCGATCGGCTCCCGCTATGGGTGTTCGAGGCGTCGCCGCTGGTCGGCACCGCCGTGGTGAGCCTCGCCGTCTACTTCGGCGGCTCCCAGGCCGCCACCGCGTACGCGATGTACTACTTCTGGATCGCCCTGGCGGCCTGCTACTTCCTGCGTCCGCAGATCGCGGTCGGCCACCTGGTCGTGGCCTCCGCCGCGTACGGGATCGTGCTGCTCGTCGGCCCGGGTCATGTCCCGCTGCCCGGCCTGACGTGGGTGATGGTCACCGGGACGCTGATGGTGCTGGGGAGCCTGATGATCACCCTGCGCAGCCAGCTCGAGCGCCTGGTGGGCGAGCTCGGAGCGGCCGCGCGGACGGACTCGCTGACGCAGCTCGCAAACCGGCGCGAGCTCGAGGACCGGTTCGCGGCGGAGCTGGAGCGCTCGACGCGCACGGCGAGGCCGCTGTCCATGGTCGTTCTCGACCTGGATTGGTTCAAGGAGTACAACGATCGCTTCGGGCACAACGCCGGCGACCGGGCGCTGGTCATGTTGGCCGAGGCGCTCAAGCGCGCCACCAGGACGAGCGATGTCGTGGCCCGGCTCGGCGGCGAGGAGTTCGGAGTGCTCGCGCCGGAGACCGACGAAACGGAGGGATTCCTGCTCGCGGAGCGTCTGCGGGCGGAGGTGCGGGCCGCGTTCGCGCGGCAGACGGAGAAGATGACGATCAGCTGCGGAGTGGCGAGCTTTCCGGTTCACGGGATCACGGCTGGCGAGCTCCTGCACGCCGCGGACCGGGCGGTGTATGAGGCGAAGGAATCAGGGCGGGATCGCTCGGTGGTGTTCAAGCAGGCAGGGGCCGAGGGCATGGAGCGTGAGAAGATCGCGATCGAGCGCACCAGCCCGCGGCTGGCCTCTCTCGTCTCGCTGGCGGAGGCGGTGGATCGGCGGAAGGGATCCCCCGCCAATTCGCGGCGAGTTGCGGGCTACGCGGAGGCGCTGGCGCGACAGCTCCGCCTGCCGGAGGAGGAGGTGGAGCGGGTGCGGATCGCGGCGCTGCTGCGCGATGTCGGCGAGGTGGGCGTCGCCGAATCGATCCTCAACAAGCCGGGACTGCTCGATCCGCGCGAGCGCCTGGAGGTGGAGCGCCACCCGGAGATCGGGGCGCGGATCGTCGGCGCGGCGCAGCTCGGACGCGTGGGGGAGTGGATCCTGACCCACCACGAGCGACCTGACGGCCAGGGATATCCGCGCGGGCTGCGCGAGCATCAGATTCCGCTGGAGGGGAGGATCGTCGCGGTCGCCGACGCC
>VAYL01000232.1 GCA_005884305.1 Actinomycetota bacterium | reverse complement strand
CGGGAGCTCGATCGAGATCGGGTTCGCGGACACCGCGGGCGCGCCGCTCGCCCACGACCGATACACGGAGGGCATGGTCACCGGCTGGGGCCGCAGAATGGACTCCTTCCTATCGACGCTGGGTACCGGCAAGATCGGCCACCAGTTCGCCCAGATGCTCGCCCCGGATGAGTGGAAGCGTCTGATCGTCCAGCTCAAGAAGATCTCGAACCCGGCGATCCCGGCCAACCCGTCGCGCTTCGCGGAGCCATCGGCTCCACAGAGTCGATCGAGCTCAAGCGCGCCCTCCCGCGCTCACGCCCACGGCAACGGCGGCGTCACCGGGCCGGGGGCGTAGCGCCGTTATTCGTTCGGGCTCGTCCATTTGCGCTCCTTTCAGGTGAAGTACTGCTGCAGCCCGCTCAGGATCAGCTGGATCCCGATCGTCGCGATGAAGAGACCGCCGAACTTGGTGAGCAGCGCCATCGCGCGATCCGACAGGTTGATCTTCTGCGCGATCACCAGATAGCCCAGCGGCATCAGCGCGACCGCGACCGCGACCGCGACGAGGGCCGCGATCACCCCCTCGCCGTTCGACGCTCCGGAGGCGAGGGTGATGACGGCCGTGATCGCCCCCGGTCCGGCGACGAACGGAATCGCGTAGGGGACGATGACGCTGCCCTCGAAGCTCGCCGGCCGGTCGTGCGCCTCGGCGCCACCCTGCACCCGCGACGGTTCGCCCTCGTAGAGCATCTCGAAGCCCATCAGCGCGAGCACCAGTCCGCCGGCCACGCTGAACGCGTGGAGGTTGATCCCGATGAGCTCCAGGAGCTCGCGCCCAGCCACCGCCGACACGGCCAGCGTCACTCCGACCACGATCACGATGGTCCGCACGTACCGGGCCCGGTTCTGCGGCTCGTGCGCGGTCATCGACTTGAACAGCATCGGCCGCATGAACGGATCGGTCAGCAGAACGACGGTGATGATCGCCTGCACGTAGTACTTGAGGTCGGCTTCCATGCCGGAAGGCCACCCTATCCGGTGCGCTCGGCCTGTCACCTGTACGGTCAGTTGACGACCACGCGAGAGGGAGCATTCCGATGAACGAAACAGCAGTACTGAACGGCGTCGACTTCATCACCGTGCCGACGCAGGACTACGACCGCGCCGCGAAGTTCTACGGCGAGACGCTCGGCCTTCCGTTCGGCAAGCGGTGGGGCAACATGCCCGCCGGAGAGTTCGAGACCGGCAATCTCACGATCGCGGTCATGCAGTCGGACGCATTCGGCATCGACTTCCGCCCGAACAGCCACCCGATCGAGTTCCACGTCGACGACTTCGAGAGCGCCAAGGCCGAGCTCGAGTCACGCGGCATCGAGTTCCGAGGCGACGTGATCGACTCCGGCGTCTGCTACCAGACCTTCTTCGAGGACCCCGACGGCAACACCCTGGCGATCCACCACCGCTACGCACCCAAGGACGCCAAGCCGGGTGAGGCTGGGTAGGGGAGCGGCGTAGTTAGCCACGCCGCCGTGGCGGGCCCTCTGGGCCGCTCCGGTCCCTCGCCCGTACCCCGCAAGTTTCGCCGACATTTCGAATTTGTCGGCGAAACGTACGGGGTACCGGAGGGATGGCTGCCGAGCGGCGAAAACGAGCAGACGCGGCACCGGAAGCTGCGGAGCGCCCTCGGCGGCCCGCCCTTAGGCGAAGTCCTCCCGCAGCTGCGACAGGCGGATTGAGTTTCCGGACGGGTCGCGGAAGCCCATGTCGATGCCGTAGGGCCGCTCCTGCGGTTCCTCGGTGAACTCGACGCCACGGCTCTTCAGCTCCTCGTATGAGGCTTGGGCGTCGTCGGTCGTGAGGAACACCGTGCCGGCGAAGCCCTTGGCCATTAGGTCGCGCACCTGCTGGGCGGTTGTCTGGTCCATGACCGGCGGGCCTGGAATCGCCATCAGCACGATCGAGATGTCCGGCTGATGGGCGGGACCGACGGTCAGCCAGCGGAAGTTGCCCATCTCGGGCAGGGTCGCGTCGGATTTGACTTCCATCCCGACCTTATTCGTCCAGAAGTCGAGGGCCGCGTCCTGGTCGTCGACCCAGAGTTGTGTCGTTGCGATGTTGATCATTTCGAGGCTCCTTTTCGAGCGGTTTCTCTGACGCCGAGCACGCTAGCCGCGCTCCGCCGGATCGGTTTTTCGAAACGTGCTGTATCGCGGGCGCCCGTAAGCGCGCTGGACGCACCAGGGGATCCGCGCCTGGTAGGAGGCCGGCGGGAAGCTCGCGCGGTACTCGGTGGGCGGCTCGCCGTAGGCCCGCGTGAAGCTGGTCGTGAAGGACGCGAGGCTCAGCAGGCCGACCGACAGGCAGATGTCCGTAACGGAGCGATCGGTGTTCCGCAGGAGCGCCGCGGCACGCTCGAGCCGGCGCGTCAGGAGGTACGCGTGCGGGGAGTCGCCGAACGCCCGCCGGAACTCGCGGCTGAAATGCGCGCG
>VAYL01000231.1:568-3928 GCA_005884305.1 Actinomycetota bacterium | reverse complement strand
CGGGATCGTTCGCCCGGCCGCCGGCTGGACGGACCTGGTCATCGGCCCCGAGCAGGGGGTGCGGGTCGTGGACGCGCTCCTCACCGGCTTTCACGACCGCGACTCGTCGCACCTGCGGATGCTCGAGGCGATCGCGGGGCGCGAGCTCGTCGAGCGTTCCTATCGCGCGGCCGCCGAAGCCGGCTATCTACGCCACGAGTTCGGCGACGTCATGCTGCTCGGGAGTCGAGGACCCGATCGACAAGGCCGTACTCCTTGGCCTCCTCGGAGGTGAAGAAGCGGTCGCGCTCCATGTCCGAGGTGACCTGCTCGATCGGCTGGCCCGTGTGCTTGGAGTAGATCTCGTCCACCCGCCGGCGCAGGTTGAGTACCTCGCGGGCGTGGATCTCGATGTCCGAGGAGGTGCCCTCGAACGCGCCGGACGGCTGGTGGATCAGGATCCGGCTATTGGGCAGCGCGGCGCGCTTGCCCTCGGTTCCGCCGGCCAGTAGCAGCGACCCCATCGACATCGCGATCCCGACGCAGGTGGTCTGCACGTCGGGCTTGATGAACTGCATCGTGTCGTAGATGGCGAGCCCGGCGTACATCGATCCCCCGGGGGAGTTGATGTAGATCGAGACGTCCTTCTCCGGGTCCTCGGACTCGAGGTGCAGCAGCTGGGCCACAACGAGGTTCGCCACCTGGTCGTCGACCGGCTGGCCGAGGAAGATCACCCGCTCGCGCAGCAGGCGCGAGTAGATGTCGAAGGAACGCTCGCCGCGCGAGTCCTGCTCGACGACAACGGGTACGAGCGGCATCAGTCCTCCTCCCCCTCGCTGGCGCCGAGCCACTCGAGGACGGCCGTGCGCGAGAAGCGCCACTCCTGGCCGATCTTGCGGCCGGGCAGGTCGTCCGACTCGGCGAGCTTTCGCACCAGCTTCTCATCGACCTGGAGGAGGTCGGCCACCTCGACGGGCGAGTGCACCTCGACCGGCTCGAAGGGACGGAACGAGTGGCTCCCCACCGCCATGTCATCGACCTCCGACTCGACGAGTACGCGCCGCCGCCCCGATTCGAGCCCGGGCAGCCGCGCCAGCTGGCTCGCCGAGAAGCGCTCGAGCAGCGCGCCCACCAGCTGCTGCTTGGGGACCTTCAGTTCGAACGCCGCCCGGTCGAGCTTCTCCGCCTGCTCGACCGGAAGCCTCACGAACAGCGCCGCCAGCTCTCGATTAGGCTCCCTGGCCATATCGAGATATCACGATAGCAGCTGCTTGCGCTCCCTTGATACGACGCGGTTGCGGCCGCTCTCCTTGGCGTTGTAGAGGGCGGAGTCCGCTCGCGCGAGAAGCCGTTCCACGTCATCCTGGCCCTCGTCGTGATAGCAGGAGACCCCGGCGCTGACGGTCACGACCCCGCCGGGATCCAACCCGGGGTGCGGGATCGAGAGCGCCTCGATCGCCTCGCGCATCCGCTCGGCCGCGGTGGAGGTCGTGTCGAGGCTCTGGTCGGGAAAGACGACCAGCAGCTGCTCGCCTCCGTAGCGGTAGACCGCGTCGCCCTCCCTGGACTGCCTGATGAGCTCGCCTGCCACCGTCTTGAGCGCGTCGTCGCCGGCGAGGTGCCCGGCCGTGTCGTTGAACGCCTTGAAGCGATCCACGTCGAAGAGCGCGACCCCGAACGCATGGCCGTAGCGCTCGGCCCGGGCGGCAAGCACCTTCAGGTCCTCATCCTGGCGCCGGCGGTTGCCGAGCCCGGTGAGCTGGTCGCGACGCGAGTCCTCGACGAGCACGGCGTTGAGGCGCTCGAGCTCCTTCTGCTGGGTCGCGAGCGTGCGGTGGAGCTCGGTGACGCGCGTGGCGGCGATCAGCCGGGTCGCCAGCTCCTCGTCGCCGAACGGCTTGGTGAGGTAGTCGTCGGCTCCGGCCTGCATGCCGGCGACGACGTGCTTCCGGTCGTCCAGCGACGTCAGCAGGATGAAATAGGCGTAGGGGGCATCCGAGTCCGACCTGACCTTGCGGCAGAACTGGTCGCCGTCCATGCGCGGCATCATCCAGTCACTGATCACGACGTCCACGCCCGAGCCCTGGAACGTCTCCCAGCCCTCGAGACCGTCCTCGGCCACGAGGCATTCGTGCCCGAGGGCCTCGAGCTCGCGCTTGAGCAGCAGCCGGGGCGTCGGCGAGTCGTCGACGATGAGGATCTTCACGAAGGGCCTCCAGAAAGGGTGGTCAGTCGGAGCGAGCAGGCGGCGGCGACGTCGCCCAGGTCGACCTGGTCGAGGATCGCCTCGTGGCGGATGTCGTCCGGGTCGAGCGTGCGCAGGGCCTGCTCGTACGCCCGGCGCGCGGCGGCGACATCGCCGCCCTGCTCGTGCGCGCGGGCGAGCTGGAAGGCGGCCAGCCCGAAGCTGGGATCGACGTAGAGCGTCCGACGCAGGGAGGTCACCGCGGCATCCGTGTGTCCGAGGTGCGTATCCCTCCAGTATCGGCATCGAGGACGCCCCGCTTAAGCAGTGACGCCCGTCCTGCAGCGGTCCCCGAGCGCCAGCGGCGAGGCCGGCCTGATCTCGATGCCCTCCAGGCCGACGGAGCCCCAAGCCGCAATACTCCGGGCGTGGCCTTCGTTCCCCCCGCCCGCCACCTGCTGCGTGCAAAGGACCTCGCCGATGCTCGCTACGCCGACTCGCTCAGCGTGGACGACCTGGCCCGCGCGGCCGGTCTCTCGCGTGCCCACTTCAGCGCCGGCTCGAGCGCGCCGCCGCTCTGCTGCGCAACACGGACCGCTCGGTGGCCGAGATCTGCCTCTCGGTCGGGCTCCGCGGCATCGGGTCCTTCACCACCAGCTTCACCCGCACCTACGGCCTCTCCCCGACGGCCTATCGCGCGGCGTACCCACCGGCCGCCCAACGCGCCATGCTCCCCGCCTGCGTCGTGCGCTTCTATGGCCGGCCGCAACACCGCACATTTCGAGAAGACAGCGCTGCGGCCCGCCTCTAGTCTGGCCCGCCCAGACCCCGACGAGCCAGGAGGCCTCGATGATTCGCATTTCCACCGCCCAGCTCTGGGTGCACGACCAGGATGAGGCGCTTGCCTTCTATACCGACAAGGTCGGCATGGAGGTCCGCCAGGACGCGACCCTCCCCGAGCTGGGCAACTTCCGCTGGCTCACCGTCGCGCCTCCCGGTCAGGAGGACGTGGCCGTCGTGCTGATGGCGATTCCCGGCGCGCCAGTGATGGACGAGCAGACCGGGGAGCAGGTGCGAGCCCTGATGGCGAAGGGCTTCGCCGGCACCGTGTTCCTCACCACGGACGACATTCGGCGCGACTACGAGGAGCTGAAGGGCCGTGGCGTGGAGTTCACCGAGGAGCCGGAGGAGCGCCC
>VAYL01000231.1:0-476 GCA_005884305.1 Actinomycetota bacterium | reverse complement strand
CGCGGACGACGATTCGGCGGCTTCTTGCTCGGTCCCGGACGATGGTCCCGCTCGCGCTCGGCGGCGCGCTCCTCCGGCGGGGCCTTCTCCGGCTGCTCCTGGCTCCGCCACTTCCGATCGACGTCGCGCTCGGCTGCCTCCGTGCGGTCCGATCCGCTGTAGTCGTGCCGCGGGGTGTCGGCACCCGGCGCGCCCCCGTGGACGTGGCGGTATGGGTGCAGATCCATCCCGCTCCCCTTGCGTGTGTACATGGCGATGACCGCGCCGATGAGGAAGGCGAGAACACCGCCGAGGAAGATCCAGGCTCCACCGGCTAGGGCGATGACCACGTGGGCTCCTTTCGAGGCACGTGGCGATTCTCTCATGGCAGGGCCGCTAGCGGGAATGATGGGATGTGCCGATGACCGTCGCGCTCTTCGCCGGGATTCGCGTCCGCGACCTCTCGGCCGCGCGCGCCTGGTACGAGCGGCTCCTCG
>VAYL01000159.1:657-9378 GCA_005884305.1 Actinomycetota bacterium | reverse complement strand
ATGCTCGAGCCCAAGTGGGTGATGGCGATGGGCGCGTGCTCCTCGTCGGGCGGGATGTTCGCCAACTACGCGGTCGTCCAAGGCGCGGACAAGTTCATGCCGGTCGACATCCACGTGCCCGGGTGCCCGCCGCGCCCGGAGGCGGTCGTATACGGCTTCAACAAGCTCCAGCGGATGATCCTCGGCAACCCGGACCCGGGGTGGCGCAAGCGCTACAACGCCTCGGGGACCGAGGAGTGGGCGCGCGAGGCGACTGGGCATGCTTCGGCCGAGGAGATCGCCGCCTACGAGGCCGCCCGCGACCTGGCCGCCTCGCACGAGGCGTCGCGCTCCCAGGCGTCGCGCCGGGGGAGCTCCTGATGCCCGACGCCCCGGGCCTCGAGCTGATCGCAAAGGAGCTGAACGACGCCGCCGACGGATCCGTCCTCGGGACCTACCACGAGCACGGGCAGGCCTGCCTGATCGTCAACCCGGATCGCATCCTCGACGTCCTGCGCTGGCTGCGCGACACGCCGGGGCAGGAATACCGGTTCCTGTCGAGCCTGCACGGCGTCGAATACCTGCCGGCGGAGCCGCGATTCGGCGTCGTGTACGAGCTCCTCAACATGCCGCGCGCCGAGCGCCTGCGGATCCGCGCCGCGCTCGCCGATCCGGGCCCGGACGTGCTGCCCGAGCTCGACAGCTGTGTCCCGCTCTTCGCCGGTGCCGAGTTCCCCGAGCGCGAGGTCTACGACTTCTTCGGGATCGTCTTCCGCGGGCACCCCGACCTGCGGCGCATCCTCATGCCCGAGGAATACGTCGGCTGGCCGCAGCGCCGTGACTTCCCGGTCGGTGGGGAGCCGGTCATCTTCACGCGCAACGAGCCGGTGATGCCGAGGTGGTACGAGTGAGCGCGCACACGCACCGGTCGACGCCCTCGCACGGCGGCGACATCCTCGGCGAGACCGGCGAGGAGGTCATCGGCACCTCCGCCATCGAGCGGACCGCCGCGGGCGACGTCCTCGAGCCCGAGGAGGAGCTCCTCACGATCAACTTCGGGCCGCACCACCCGGCGACGCACGGGGTGCTGCGGCTCCTCGTGAGCCTGGAGGGGGAGGTCGTCCGCGACATGAAGCCGGTTGTCGGCTACGTCCACACGGGGATCGAGAAGAACTGCGAGGACAAGTCCTACTGGAAGGTCATCCCGTTCGTGGAGCGGATGGATTACCTCTCCTACTTCTTCAACATGGAGGCGTTCTGCGGCTGCGTCGAGCGCCTGCTGGAGCTCGAGGTCCCGCCGCGCGCGCAGTACCTCCGGGTGCTTCACATGGAGCTCAACCGGCTCCACTCGCACCTCGTGTGGCTGGGGACATCGGCCCTCGACCTCGGCGCGATGTCGATGTTCTTCTACTGCTTTCGCGACCGCGACCGCGTCCTCGACCTGTTCGAGATGTCCACGGGCCAGCGAATGCACACCCGCTACTTCCAGGTGGGCGGGGTCTTCGAGGACATCCCGGTCGGGTTCGCGCACAACCTCAGCGCTTTCTGCGCCGAGATGCCGTCCCGGATCGACCAGTACGAGGCGATCCTCAACCGCAACGAGATCTTCCTCGAGCGCACCCGCAACATCGGGATCGTTCCGCGCCAGCGGCTGATCGACCTCGGTGTCACCGGCCCGCTGCTGCGGGCCGCCGGCGAGCCGTGGGACTTGCGCAAGGTCACTCCCTACGAGGCCTATCGCGACTTCGAATTCGACATCCCCGTCGGGACGGTCGGCGACGGCTACGACCGCTACCGGGTGCGGGTGCAGGAGATGCGCGAGTCGGTCCGGATCATCGAGCAGGCGCTCGATGGCCTGCCCGAGGGCCCGTGGATCGCCGACGACCGCAAGGTCGTCCTGCCGCCGCGAGATGAGCTCTCGACCTCGATGGAGGCGCTGATCCACCACTTCAAGCTCGTCACCGAGGGCTTCCGCGTGCCGCCGGGCGAGGCCTATTACGCGATCGAGTCCCCGCGGGGCGAGCTCGGCTGCTTCGTGGTGGCGGACGGCTCCGCGAAGCCGGCGCGCGTCCACATCCGCGATCCCTCGTTCACGAACCTCCAGTCGCTCCGGGACATGTGCCTGAACGGCTACATCGCCGACCTGATCCAGAACCTGGCGATGCTGGACCCCATCCTGGGTGGGATCGATCGATGAGCGACGGCTGGGTTCCGGAGATAAAGCCGACCGATGACCTCTCCGCCGCCGACCGGCGGCGGCTCGTCGAGTCGATGCGGCCCGAGGACGCCGAGCCGGTGCCCGAGCTCAGCGAGGTCGACATCCCCGACGAGCTCCGCGAGCGGATCGAGTCCGCGATGCAGAAGTACCCGGAGATCCGATCGGCGTCGCTCCCCGCACTATGGGCAGTCCAGCGCCACTACGGGTGGTGCACGCCCGAGGGCATCCGCCAGGCGGCGGCGGTGATGGGAGTTACGCCCGGATACCTCGAGTCGGTGGCGACCTTCTACGACCTCTTCCACACGAGCCCGGTCGGCCGCCACCGGGTGCTCGTCTGCCACAACCTCGCGTGCTGGCTGCGGGGCGCCGAGGACGTTCTCGATGCCTTTTGCGAGGCCGCCGGAGTGGATCCCGACGAGGCGGACCACATCGGCACGAGCTCCGAGGACGGTGCGGTGTACCTGCGCGGCTTCGAATGCCTGGGGGCTTGCGACATCGCGCCGATGGCCTCGATCGACGAGCACTACTACGGGCCGCTCACCCCCGAGGAGGCGCGGACGGCTGTTGAGCAACTGCGCTCGGACGCCAGGCCCATCCCCGACAAGGCCCTCGCGGGCCGCGAGACGGCCGGCGGTCCCGAGCCCGAGCCGGACCCGAGGGTGAAGGAGGGCGAGGCCTGATGGCCGGACAGACCCGCATGCTCTTCCGCCACGTCGACGAGCCGGGGCTCGCCTCCATCGACACCTACCGGCGCCTCGGCGGTTACCGCGCGCTCGAGAAGGCCTTGAGGGACATCGACCCCGATGAGCTTTTGAGCAGCCTGGAGGACTCGGGCCTTCGTGGCCGCGGCGGCGCTGGCTTCTCGATGGGCAAGAAGGCTTCGTTCCTGCCGCGGGGCGACATGGAGAAGTTCCTTTGCTGCAATGCGGACGAGTCCGAGCCCGGCGCCTTCAAGGACCGAGAGCTCATGTCCAAGAACCCGCATCAGCTGATCGAGGGCATCGTGATCGCCGCCGTCGCGGCGGGCATCGGGCAGGCCTTCGTCTTCATCCGCGGCGAGTATTGGGAGGTTGCGGACATCCTGGACCGCGCGGTCGAGGAGGCCTACGCGGCCGGCTATGTCGGGGAGAACATCCTGGACACCGGCCACCGCGTGGAGCTCGTCGTCCACCGCGGCGCCGGCGCGTACATCTGCGGCGAGGAGACGGCGCTGCTCGATGCGCTGGAGGGAAAGCGGGGCAACCCGCGCCTGAAGCCGCCATTCCCGGCGATTCAGGGCCTCTATGGCGGGCCGACCCTCATCAACAACGTCGAGACGCTGTCCAACGTTCCGCACATCGTCAAGAACGGCTCCGACTGGTTCAAGGGCTTCGGCACCGAGCAGTCGCCCGGCACCAAGGTCGTGTCGGTGTCTGGATGCGTGCAGCGTCCAGGCAATTACGAGATCGAGCTCGGGATTCCCTCCCGGGAGATCATCTACGGCCTCGCCGGTGGCCCGCCCGAGGGCCACGAGGTGAAGGCCTGGTTCCCGGGCGGCTCCTCGGCGCCGGTGCTGACCGCCGACGAGCTCGATCTCCCGTACAGCTTCGAGTCCATGGCAGACGCCGGATCGATGCTGGGCTCCGGCTCGATCATCGTCGCCGACGAGAACGTGTCGATCCCCCACCTCGCGCTGCGGACGGCGCGCTTCTACCACCACGAGTCGTGCGGCAAATGCACGCCCTGCCGCGAGGGGACCAACTGGACCGTGAAGATGCTCGAGCGCGTGATCTCCGGCGAGGCGACGCCGATGGACCTGGACGTCATCTCCTCGGTCCAGGACAACATCATCGGCAACTGCCTCTGCGTGCTCGGTGACTCGATGGCGATGCCGGTCGGCAGCATGGTCGCCAAGTTCCGCCATGAGTTCGAGGCCGCGATCGAGGCCGGTCGCGACGCCGCCCCGCGCCCCCTCGACGAATCACCCACGGACGTCAAGCCGGTTCCCGTGGGAGCTGCCGGATGACGAACGGCGAGGAGATCACCCTCGTCGTCGACGGCGTGGAGGTCCGCGCGCAGGCAGGCATGATGCTCGTCGACGCCGCCAAGCACGGCGACGTCGAGATCCCGGTCTTCTGCTACGAGCCCAAGCTCGGGCAGCCGGTCGGCGCGTGCCGCATGTGCCTGGTGGAGATCGAGGGGATTCCGAAGCTCCAGACGGCCTGCTCGACGCCCGTGCGCGACGGCATGGTCGTCTACACCCAGACGGACCGAGTGCAGGAGGCTCAAAACGCGGTGGTCGAGTTCCTGCTCGTCAACCACCCGCTGGACTGCCCGGTGTGCGACAAGGGCGGCGAGTGCCCGCTCCAGGACATCTCGATGGGCTGGGGCCCAGGCAAGAGCCGGGTGATCGACCCCAAGCGCCACTTCCAGAAGCCGATCCCGCTCTCGCCGCTCATCAAGATCGACCGCGAGCGCTGCATCCTCTGCTACCGCTGCGTGCGTTTCAGCCAGGAGGTGGCGGAGGACGAGCAGCTACAGCTCCTGGAGCGCGGTGCCTCCACGTTCGTCGGGACCTTCGACGACCGCCCCTACATCGCGCCTTTCCACGGCAACATCATCGAGCTCTGCCCGGTGGGCGCGCTGACCTCCGACGCCTACCGCTTCCGCGCCCGGCCCTGGGACATCGAGGACGCGGGCACGGTCTGCACCCTTTGCCCGAGTCAGTGCAACATCAAGCTGACCGTTCGCGACGAGCGCATCCAGCGCGTCCTGGCCCGCGACAACTTCGAGGTCGACGACGGCTGGCTCTGCGACAAGGGCCGCTTCGGTTACCAGATGATCGAATCGCCGGACCGGATCACCGAGCCGATGATCCGGCAGGGCGGCACGCTCGTGCCGGTGAGCTGGGAGCAGGCGCTCGAGGCCGCAGCCGCGGGCCTTCGCGACGCCGGCGAGAGGACGGCCGCGGTGGTGGGTGGCCCGTCGTCGAACGAGGAGGGCTACCTGACGCAGCGGATCGTCCGCGGCCCTCTGGGATCACCGCATGTGGTGTCCACCTACGACGACGCGGTCGACCGCGAACTGCTGCTCGAGCTGTCCCGGCCGCAGCTCGCCGCGAGTGTCGCGGACATCGACCGCGCCGAGTCGGTCCTCGTCCTCGGCACCGATCCCATGCACTCGATGCCGATCATCGATCTGCGGATCCGCAAGGTCGTGCGGCGCAACGGCACCCGGCTGGCCGTCGCAACGGATCGACCGACATCGATCGACGGCGTCGCGGAGGAGACGGCTCGCTACTCGCCGGGTGCGATGAGCGCGTTCGTCGAGGCGCTGGCCGCCGAGACGGGCGCCGAGGTCTACGACCGAGCCGAAGGCGAGCTCGGCGCCGACGCGGAGCGAATCGCGGGCATCCTGCGACCGGGCTCGACGGTGATCGTCTGGGCCGGCGAGCCGAGCCTCGCCGTCGCGGACCTGGCGGCGCAGCTCGACGCGAAGCTGCTCGAGATCCCGGCGGGAGCGAACGGCCGCGGCCTGCGCGAAGTGGGCTGCACGCCGGTGGCCGGCCCGGGCCTCTCGGAGACGAGCACGGGCCTGAGTCCCACGGACCTGTGCGAAGCATTGACGGAGGGCGACGTCGAAGTGGCATTCCTGGTGAACGCCGACCCGGTCCGCGACGCTCCCAACGGCCCGGGGTGGAACGAGGCACTCCAGAAGGCCAAGTTCGTCCTCGCGATCTCGATGTT
The DNA here is from genome assembly GCA_005884305.1 of Actinomycetota bacterium. Lineage (GTDB taxonomy): Bacteria > Actinomycetota > Thermoleophilia > Solirubrobacterales > 70-9 > AC-56. Next base: position 3,456 of record VAYL01000159.1, on the reverse strand, counting down.
CGAGGACGGGTCGACGAAACACGCCGACGTCGTCTTTCCGGCCGAGTCCTACACGGAGAAGGAGGGCACCGTCACGCACCCGGACGGCCGCCTGCAGCGCGTCCGCCCGGGCGTACCGCACCCCGGGAATGCTCGGCCGATGTGGGAGGTCCTGGCCGAACTGGCGGGCCTCCTGGGCGACGAGACCGGAATCGACAGCGCCGGAGAGGCCCTGGCGGCGATCGCGCAGGACGTTCCCTTCTATGCGCGCATCACAGAGGGAGAGATCGGCGGGCTCGGAGTGCGCTGGCAAGAAAGGGAGGCGGCCCGGAACTTCCCGCTGGCGCCGGGGGCGCGCCCGGAACGCTCAAGCGTCGTTGTGCCGACATCACATGTCGGCACAACGGGCGGCGTTCCGGGGGCGTCACCGGCGCCAGCGAGCGACCAGCTCCAGATCGGCACCTACAGGGACCTGTGGGCAGCTGAGGTGACAGACCGCAGCCCGGCGCTTCGGTTCCTGCGGCCGACGCAGACGCTCGAGCTCTCGCCGGCGGACGCTGAGCGCCTCGGCCTCAATGGCACCCCGGAGGTCGATGTCCGCCAGAACGGCACGAGCCTGCGGGCACGCGTCGCGATCCGCGAGCGCATCAGGCCGGGGACGGCGTTCCTGGTCGATGGGCTGGGCGACGGCGCCGGCGCATTGGCGCGCCACGCCGTGGAGGTCTCGGCGGCGGAGGGCGGTGAATGACCCTGCCGCTCGCCGACACCACCTTCGTCGAGGCGACATGGATCCTGGTCGTCAAGTCAATCGTGATCTTCGCGGTGATCTTCGCGATCGTGCCGATGCTGACGGTGCTGGAGCGGAAGCTCCTCGGCCGCTTCCAGGCGCGCTACGGGCCCAACCGCGTTGGGCCGTTCGGCCTTCTCCAGCCGCTGGCGGACGCGCTCAAGCTGATCAGCAAGGAGCACTACCATCCGCGCGCGGCGATCCCCGCCCTGTACTACATCGCCCCTGCGATCGTGGTCTTCACCGGGGTCGCGACGCTCGCGATCATCCCGTTCGGCAACGTCCAGGAGGGCTTCGGCCTCTACGGCATCGACGTGCCGATCGGGATCCTCTACTTCTTCGCGTTCGGGTCGATCGCGTTCTACGGCCTGCTGCTCGGGGGCTGGGCCTCGGGCTCCAAGTACAGCTTCCTCGGGGCTATGCGCGCGGCGGCGCAGCTCATCTCCTACGAGATCTCGATGGGCCTCGCGCTCCTCGGCGCGATCATGATGGCCGGCTCGCTGTCGCTTGTGTCGGTCGTCGAGGCGCAGAGCCAGGTCTGGTACGTGATCCCGCAGTTCGTCGGGTTCCTGATCTTCATGGTCGCCGGCTTCGCGGAGACCAACCGCGCGCCGTTCGACCTGCCGGAGGCCGACGCCGAGCTCGTCGCCGGCTACGGGACCGAGTACGGCGGCATGCGCTACGGCTCCTACGCGATGGCCGAGTACATCGAAATGTTTGTGATCTCGGCGGTCGCCGTCACCTTCTTCCTTGGCGGCTGGCACGGCCCAGGGCCCGGCTTCCTCGATCCCATCTGGGTGATCGTGAAGATCTTCGCCTTCCTGTTTCTTTTCATGTGGGTGCGCGCGACGCTGCCGCGCGTGCGCTATGACCAGCTGATGTCGCTGGGCTGGAAGATCCTCCTGCCTCTGGCGACGCTGAACGTCCTGGTGACGGCGATCCTCGTCACGGTCACATGAATAAATCCGCCACCTCCTCCGCTCCCGCCATGAATCTCTGGCGCACGGCTACGCCGTGCGCATTTGAGTGTGCTCCCGCGTCCGGGGGTGCCGGGTTTCAATGAGTCCCGAATTCCCCTACCTGCCCGATGAGGGTGTCGTGGTGGTCCAGCGCGGGCCGGAGCCCGGGGGCGTCGGAGGCGCCTACCGGGCGTTCGGCGAGACGCTGCGCGGTCTGAAGACGACCTTCGCGCGCATCATCGAGGGCCCGGTCACGATCCAGTACCCGGAGGAGAAGACGCCGGTGTACCCCCGGTTCCGCGGCCGCCACAAGCTCCACAAGTTCGAGGACACCGGTCTCGAGAAGTGCGTGGGGTGCTCGCTGTGCGCCGCCGCGTGTCCGGCCGACTGCATTCGCGTCGTCGCCGCGGAGAACGATCCGGACGATCGAGTCTCGGCCGGCGAGCGCTACGCCGAGGTGTACGAGATCAACCTCGCCCGCTGCATCTTCTGCGGCTACTGCGAGGTCGCGTGCCCCTTCGACGCGATCACCATGGGCCACGAGTACGAGCTGGCCGACTACAACCGCGAGGACCTCGTGTTCACGAAGGAGATGCTCCTCGCCGAGCCGGTCGAGCGCACACCGCTGAGGCGGGAGGGCGAATGACCGCAATACTGCCGGGCCGGTGGCTCGTTCAAACGTCGAAATCGTCCGGGCCGCATACGACGCGTTCGGGCGCGGCGATACCGATGCAGTGTTCGAGCTCTGCGATCCCGACATTGTCGTTCGCGATCCGGAGCGCACCGGGACCACCTCCCGTGGCACCGAGGGGATGCGCCAGTTCTGGGCCGAGTGGTTCGAGAACTGGCAGGAGTACCGCGTCGAGCCGAGGGAATTCGAGGAGCACGGCGACCAGGTGCTGGTCCGCGCCGAGCAGAGCGGCCGCGGCAAGCTCAGCGGTGTCGAGATCCGCCAGGACCTCTTCAACGTTCTCCGCCTGCGCGACGGAAAGGTTGTCGAGTACCGGCTCTACACGGGCCGCGACGCAGCGCTCGCCTCGATCGACGAGTAGGCAGTTTGCGGTAAGCAGTAAG
>VAYL01000159.1:0-619 GCA_005884305.1 Actinomycetota bacterium | reverse complement strand
TCGGCGCGCTCGGCGGCGCCATCGCGGTGATCGCTCTCCGCAACGCCTTCTACAGCGTGCTCGCGCTGATCGTCCATCTGCTCTCGCTCGCTGGACTCTTCCTGCTGCTGCAGGGCGAGTTCATCGCCGCCGCCCAGATCGTCGTCTACGCCGGCGCGGTGATGGTGCTCTACGTCTTCGTCGCCGCCTACGTGGGTGCGGCCGAGGAGCCGCTGTGGGAGCCGATCCCCGGGCAGCGCTTCCTCGCGCCCCTGCTGGCGGCGGCGCTTCTGGTCGAGCTCGCGATCGCGATCCTCGGCACCGGTCTCTCGGCGCTCGACAGCAAGGGGCCGACGCTGCCAGGTGGCTTCGGCACCCCGACCCAGGTCGGCAACCTGCTGCTGGAGCACTTCCTCGTCGTCTTCGAGGCCGCTTCGATGCTGCTGCTGGTCGCGGCCGTGGGCGCGGTGACACTGGCCGCGCGCTCCCGCTCGAGCGACGAGGTTGACCGCGTGGAGGAGCCGGCGGCGTGACCACCACGTGGTACATCGTCCTGTCCGCCGTTCTGTTCGCGGTCGGCGCCGGCGGGGTCCTGATCCGACGCAGCCCGCTGGTGATCCTGCTGTGCCTGGAGCTGATG
>VAYL01000158.1:5045-14311 GCA_005884305.1 Actinomycetota bacterium | reverse complement strand
GTGACCAAGGCCGACGTCCTGGCGGCGGCAAACGGCGGCGACGGGGCGACCGCTGCTCCCGCGAGGCGGGCGCCGACCGCGGGCGAGGCGAAGCCCCTGCGCGGTCCTGCCGGGATGCTCGCCCAGGCGATGAATGAGAGCCGCTCGGTGCCCACCGCGACCTCGTTCCGCACCCTCCCGGTGGACGTCCTCGATGCGAAGCGCCGTGCCCTCAACAGCGTGTTGAAGGAGCGCGGGATGAAGGTCTCCTTCACCCACCTCGTGGCGTGGGCGATCGTCCAGGCCGCTACCGAGTGGCAGGTGATGGGGCGCTCCTACGTTGAGGAGGACGGCAAGCCGCAGGTGGTCGAGCCGGTCTCGATCAACCTGGGGATCGCGGTCGACGTCGAGCGCAAGGACGGGTCGCGCAGCCTGATGGTCCCCTGCATCAAGGCGGCCGACGAGCTCGACTTCTCGGCCTTCCATGCCGAGTACGAGCAAGCTCACGGCCGACGACTTCCAGGGAACGAACATCACGCTCACCAATCCGGGCGGACTGGGCACGGTCGCCTCGGTTCCGCGCCTGATGACCGGCCAGGGGACGATCGTCGCCACGGGCTCGATCGCCTACCCGGTCGAGTGGGCGCACGCCCCCGCGGAGAAGATCAAGGCGCTGGGCATCTCGAAGGTCATGACCATGACCTCGACCTACGATCACCGGATAATCCAGGGCGCCGAGTCGGGGTCGTTCCTGCGCCGCATCGACCAGCTGCTGCAGGGCGAGGATGAGTTCTACGAGTCGGTTGCGGAGTCGCTGGGGATCGCTTCGAGCGTCGTCACCAAGGCCTATCCGGCCTCGGCGTCAGCACCGCCCCTCCCGGCGGGAGCCGCGGCGGCACCCGCGGTCGGCGCCCCGCCCGACACCGAGCTGCTGCAGGCCGTTCAGGCCGCCACCTCGCTGCTCAAGGCCTACCGCACGCACGGGCATCTGGCCGCCGGGCTCGATCCGCTGGGCTCGGAGCCGCGCGGCGACCCCGCGATCGAGCCGGAGAACCTCAACCTCACCCCGGAGCTCATGGCTCAGATCCCAGCATCGATCCTGCGGATCGGGGTCGAGGGCGAGACGCTCCTGGAGGCCCTGCCGCGGATGCGCGAGGCCTACTGCGGCACGATCGCCTACCAGATCGAGCACCTCGCATCGCACCAGCAGCGCGTGTGGCTGCGGGAGATGATCGAGACCGGCCCGCACCGCAAGCCGCTGAGCCGCGACGAGAAGCGCGGGCTCCTGCGCCGCTTGATCGAGGTCTTCGAGTTCGAGCGCTTCCTCCAGCGCGCCTATCTGGGCCAGAAGATGTTCTCGATCGAGGGCCTGGACGCCGTGGTCCCGATGATCGACGAGCTCGTGACGATCGCCAACCGGGGCGGCGCCGAAGAGGTCGTGATCGGGATGGCCCACCGCGGTCGCCTCGACGTTCTCGCCCACAACCTCGGCCGCTCGGTGGAGTCGATCATGGCCGAGTTCGAGGGGGCCCAGGCGCTCGAGCGCATCAAGAAGGTCGCGGCGATCCCTCACGGCGGCACCGGCGACGTCAAGTACCACCACGGCGCCGAGGGCCTGTTCACCACCGCCGACGGCGAGACGATCAAGATCCGCCTTTACCCCAACCCGAGCCACCTCGAGTTCGTCGATCCGGTCGTCACGGGCGCGGCCCGCGCCGAGCAGACCTCGCACTCCGGTCCGATTCTCCACCACAACCCGGAGCGCGCGGTCCCCCTGCTCCTTCACGGGGACGCCGCGTTCCCGGGCCAGGGAGTCGTCGCCGAGACCCTCAACCTGCAGTCGCTCGACGGCTACTCGACCGGCGGCACCATCCACCTCATCCAGGACAACCAGGTGGGCTTCACCACCGACCCCGAAGAGGGGCGCTCGACGCCGTACGCATCCGACATGGCGAAGGGATTCAACGTCCCGATCATCCACGTGAACGCCGATGACGTGGAGGCGTGCATCTCGGCGATTCGGCTCGCGATGTCGTACCGCGAGCGCTGGGGCCGCGACATCGTCATCGACCTGATCGGCTACCGGCGCTACGGCCACAACGAGACCGACGAGCCCGCCTACACGCAGCCCAAGATGGCCGCGCAGATCCGCGCCCACCCGCCGGTGTCGGAGATCTACGCCGGGGACCTGGTGAAGGAGGGCGTCGCCTCGCCCGAGGACGTCGAGGCCGAGAGCGCGGAGCATCGCGACCAGCTCCAGTCGATCCACAAGGACCTGAAGGCCAAGATCGAGGCGGGCGAGTTCGAGTCGGACACCTCGACCCAGATGGGCACGACGGAGCTGGACCGGACGAAGAGCCCGGAGGTCGACACCGCGGTCTCGGACAAGCGGCTCGAGACCTTGAACGAGGAGCTCCTGAAGGTTCCCGAGAGCTTCACGATCCACCGCAAGCTCCGCAAGCCGCTCGGCCGGCGTGTCGAGGCGTTGGCCGAGGGCGGGATCGACTTCGGGCACGCGGAGGCGCTGGCGCTCGCGTCCCTCCTCACCGAGGGCACCCACATCCGCTTCACCGGCCAGGACACGGCCCGCGGCACGTTCTCGCACCGCCACCTCGCGTACTTCGACGAGAAAACCGGCCTGAAGTACGTCCCCATTCAGCACCTGTCGGGCGCGCTGGCGCCGTTCGAGCTCTACAACAGCCCGCTGTCGGAGAACGGCTGCCTCGGATTCGAGTACGGGTATTCGGCCGCCTCGCCCGAGAGCCTGATCCTGTGGGAGGCGCAGTTCGGCGACTTCGCCAACGCCGCTCAGGTGATCATCGACAGCTTCATCGTCTCGGGCGAGTCGAAGTGGGGGCAGACGACCCGCCTCACCCTCCTGCTTCCGCACGGATACGAGGGCGCGGGCCCGGAGCACTCCAGCGCCCGCATCGAGCGTTTCATCCAGCTCGCGGCCGAGGGCAACATCCGGCTCGCCAACCCCAGCACGGCCGCGCAGTATTTCCACCTCCTGCGGCGCCAGGCCCGAATCGCCAAGCCGCGGCCGCTCGTGGTCTTCACGCCGAAGGGGCTGCTGCGCCTGCCCGCCGCCTCCTCCCGCCTGGAGGACCTCACGAACGGCACCTTCGAGTTCGTGCTTGACGACCCGCGCGCGCGGGAACGCAAGAAGAGCGTCGAAAAGCTCGTCCTGTGCAGCGGCAAGCTCTATTACGACATCGACGGTCACGAGCGGCGCGACGCCGTGGAGTCGGTGGCGATCGCCCGCGTCGAGCTGCTCTATCCGTTCGCCGCGGACCAGCTAAAGGCGCTGATCGCGAGCTATCCGAACCTGAAGCAGGTGGCGTGGGCGCAGGAGGAGCCGAAGAACATGGGCGCCTGGAGCGTCATGTGGCGCCGGCTTCCGGAGCTCCTCCCCGAGGGTGTGGAGCTGGGCTACATCGGACGCCCCCAGCGGGCGAGCCCCAGCGAGGGCTACCCGGCTGCGCACCGCTCCGAGCAGGAGCGGATCGTGCTCACAGCGCTCGAGGCGTAGCCCCACCGGCGAATGGGTTCCGTTTTCGGCGGCGGGGTAACGGTGCGGGCATGACCGCGTTCCGCAACGAGCCACTGCAGGTCGAGCGAGACGAGACCGAGGCCGAGCGGATCGACCGGAATTTCAACGAGCTCCTCGGGGAGCTTCGCGTTGCGCTGCCGGGCGTGCAGGTGCTGTTCGCGTTCCTGCTCACGGTGCCGTTCGCGCAGGGGTTCACCTCGCTCACGCAGTTCGAGCGCGACCTCTACCTCGTCGTGCTGCTCCTCACCGCGCTCGCATCCGCTCTACTGATGGCCCCGACGGCGTACCACCGGGTTCTGTTCCGCAGGGGCTATAAGCCGCAGATCCTGTTCTTCGCGAACCGCGCCGCGATGACGGGCCTCGGCGTTCTCGCGCTGGCGATGACGGGCGCGATCCTGCTGATCGCGCACGTCATCTTCGGCGAAGCGGCGTCGATCGTGGTCGCCATCTGCTCCGGGATCGTGTTCGCGCTGCTGTGGTACCTGCTCCCCTGGGCACGCGGCCGCGGCAGCGAGCCGGACTTCTGAGCGCGCGGCGCTAATCTCGCCGCGTGGCCACCGCCACCTCAGAGCCGGAGCGGGCGTCTCCGCCCCAGCCCACAGCCGAACCGCTCCGCAAGGTCACCCCGGGCGTGCTCTGGCCGTGGGTAAAGCGCGCGAGCTGGGTCGAGCTCGGGATCTTCGCCGCCCTCTGCTTCTTCTGGCTGGCGCCGGGCTACGACCACGAGGCGATGATCTTCGGCTGGGCGCACGGTCTCGGGTTCATCGCGCTCTGCGTACTGATCTGGATCGCAATCCTGCGCCGCGAGGCCCCCTACACCCTCCTCGCGGCCACCCTCACGCCGGTGGGCCCGCTTGGCAGCGTGATCGGGATCGAGGTCATCGAGCGCAAGCGCCGATGAGTCTCGCGCTTCGCGGGGGTCTCAGTACCTAGTCGACGCGGAAGCGCCATCCGGCGCGGAAAGGACCGACATGGGCCAACCGGTAGTGCACTTCGAGATCATCGGAAAGGACGGACAGCGCCTCCAGAGCTATTACGGAGAGCTGTTCGACTGGGACTTCGATACGAGTTCCTCGGTCACCGGGATGGACTACGCACTCGTGGAGCAGTACAAGACGAGCGACGGAACCGGCATCCCCGGCGGCGTCGGCGGCGGCATGGAGGGCTACGACGGCCACGTCACGTTCTACGTGTCGGTAGCGGACGTCGAGACCGCCCTACAGAAGGCCGAGAGCCTGGGCGGTACCCGCAGAATGGGCCCGGACCCGATCCCGGGCACGGACATCCAAATCGGCCACTTCACGGACCCGGAGGGGCATCTCGTCGGCGTCGTTCGGGCGGCGTCTTAGCGGCGCGGGCAGCTCGCCGCGCCCAAGGGAACGGGCTGGGTGGAGGAGCGACGATGCCCGCGGCGGTCCCCCGGACCGCGAGTGTGCATTTACGGGGGCTATAGAGCCCTCAAGTGCACACTCGGCCAGCGGCCGGCCATCATGCAGTACGCGGAGGTCGCGAAAACCAAGCCTCGCCAACGACGCAGCCGATCCGCGAAGCGAGCGTACTTGTGGCGTACGTGAGCGACTCGATCGTCAGACGGGCCGCAGATGCGCCTGTTGTGTAAGGGCGGCGACTTTGTCGCCGCAGCAGCAGGTCAGGCGGCGAAGCCGCCGCATTGGGCGTGGGCGCCGAAAAGGATGGCGGGGCGGGGCTGTGGGAGGCAGGGGGTCCACACAGCCCGCGCCCACGCCTGCGCGTCGGTAGCCAGGGAGGGATGCCGACGCGATCGCCCCCGGAGGCGGGACTGGCCGGGGACGAGTTTCGAAATCTCCCTTATCCGTGGGTTCTGAGCCATTTTGATGCATCCGGGGCGGGAAAGTCAATAGTTAGCCCCTGAGGAATCCCGCCACAAACCGGATCCGCCGACAAGCGGCAATAGCAACCCTATCGCAGGTCGCGCAGCACGCGGTGCAGAATGCCGCCATTTGCGTAATAGGCGACCTCGTTCGGGGTGTCGAGGCGCACCCGGGCGTCGAATTCGACCGGCTCGGAGCCGTTCTTCTCCGCCTTGACCTTCACGGTCCGGGTACCTTCAGCGTCCGGCGCGACCGCCTCCTCGAGTCCCTCGAAGCTGAAGACCTCCGCGCCCTCGAGGGCCAATGACTCGGCGTTCTCGCGGTCGGGGAACTGAACAGGCAGCACGCCCATCCCGATCAGATTGGACCGGTGGATGCGCTCGAAGCTTTCGGCGATCACCGCCCGCACGCCGAGGAGCGCCGTCCCCTTCGCCGCCCAGTCGCGCGATGAGCCCGAGCCGTACTCCTTGCCGGCGAGCACGATCAGCGGCACGTTCTCGTCGGCGTACTTCATCGCCGCGTCGTAGATCGTGGTCTCATCGCCGTCCGGCATGAGGCGCGTGTAGCCGCCCTCGCGATCGACCAGCTCGTTGCGAAGGCGGATGTTCGCGAACGTGCCGCGGATCATCACCTCGTGGTTCCCGCGGCGCGACCCGTATGAGTTGAAGTCGCGGACGTCCACGCCGTTGTCGATCAGCCACTGCCCCGCCGGGCTGTCCTTCTTGATCGCCCCCGCCGGAGAGATGTGGTCGGTCGTGACGCTGTCGCCGAGGACGGCAAGCACCCGAGCACCCTCGATCGGCTCGGGCGGCTGTGGCTCATCGTCCATGTCCTCGAAGTAGGGCGGCTGGCGGACATACGTGGAGTCCGACCACTCGTACCGGCCGCCCTCGGGGATGTCGAGCTCGCGCCACCGGTCATCGCCGGTGAAGACGTCCTCGTAGCTCTTGGTGAACATGTCCGAGCGGATGGCGTCCTCGACCGTCTGCTTGATCTCCTCGCTCGAGGGCCAGATGTCCTTCAGGAACACCTCCTCGCCATCGGAGTCCAAACCCAGCGGCTCGTTCAGCAGATCGACGTCCATCCGCCCGATCAGCGCGTATGCGACGCAGAGCGGCGGCGAGGCCAGGTAGTTGTTGCGGACGTCCTGGTTGATCCGCCCCTCGAAGTTCCGGTTGCCCGACAGGACCGAGCAGACCACCAGGTCGTGCTCGTTCACCACCTCGGAGATCTCCTCCGGCAGCGGGCCGGAGTTGCCGATGCACGTCGTGCACCCGTACCCGACGAGGTTGAAGCCCAGCTTGTCGAGGGGCTCGGTGAGTCCGGCCTTCTCGAGGTAATCGGTGACGACCGTGGAGCCGGGAGCGAGCGACGTCTTCACCCACGGCTGTGATTCGAGCCCGCGCTCGACGGCCTTCTTCGCCAGGAGCCCCGCGCCGATCATCACCGTGGGGTTCGAGGTGTTGGTGCAGCTGGTGATTGCGGCGATCACGACGCGTCCGTGGTCGAGCTCGGTCTCGGTACCGTCCTCGAGCTTGACTGCAACCGGCTCGGCCTTTCGCTCCTCGACCACGGTTCCGCCCGCATGCCGCGGCTTGCCGCGGTCGTCGTTGTGCTCCTCGGCCGGTGGGTCTGACGCCGGGAAGGTTCCGGCGACCGCGTCGTCGTAGCCGTTGCCGAGGCTCTCGGCGGCGTCGGGATCGAACTCCTTGAGCGACTCGAGGAACGCTCCCTTTGCGTCCGAGAGCGCGATCCGGTCCTGCGGTCGCTTCGGCCCTGCGATGCTGGGCTCGACGTCGCCCAGGTCGAGCTCGAGGTTCTCCGAGAACGTCGGCTCCTCCGAGTCCTCGGTGTGGAACGTGCCCTGCTCGCGCGAGTACGCGTCGACCAGCTCGATCAGGTCGGTGGGCCGGCCCGTGAACTCGAGGTAGCGAAGCGTCTCCTTGTCCACCGGGAAGATCGAGCAGGTGCAGCCGAACTCCGGGGACATGTTCCCGATCGTGGCCCGGTCGGCGAGGCCAAGTGTGTGGAGCCCGGGGCCGAAGAACTCGACGAACTTGCCCACCACACCGTGCTCGCGAAGCATCTCGGTCACGGTGAGGACGAGGTCGGTCGCGGTCGCCCCCTCGGGCAGCTCGCCGCTGATCTTGAACCCGAGCACCTGCGGCAGGAGCATCGAGATCGGCTGCCCGAGCATCGCGGCCTCAGCCTCGATCCCGCCGACGCCCCAGCCGAGGACGCCCAGCCCGTTGATCATGGTCGTGTGTGAGTCGGTGCCGACGAGGGTGTCCGGATAGGCCTGGGTCGTCCCGTTCTGCTCGCGCCGGAAGACCACCTGGCCCAGGTACTCGAGGTTCACCTGATGGCAGATCCCGGTCGCCGGCGGGACGACCCGCAGGTTGTCGAAGGCCTGCTGGCCCCAGCGCAGGAAGGCATAGCGCTCGCCGTTTCGCTCGTAGTCGCGATCGGCGTTGATGTCGAATGCGCGCGCATTGCCGAAGGCGTCGACCTGGACCGAGTGGTCGATGATCAGATCGACGGGGACGAGGGGATCGATCTTGTCCGGGCTGCCCCCGAGGTCCTCCATCGCGTCGCGCATCGCGGCGAGGTCAACGAGGGCGGGAACGCCGGTGAAGTCCTGCATGAGAACGCGGGCGGGCTGGAAGGGGATCTCCTCGCTGGGCTCCGCCTTCGCGTCCCACTTGGCGATCGTCTCGATGTGGTCGCGCGTGACCGACTCGCCGTCCTCGAGTCGCAGCGCGTTCTCCAGCAGCACCTTGATCGAGTATGGAAGCCGCGCGACGTCGTAATCGGACTGGAGGGCGTCGAGGCGGTAGATCTCGTACTCGTTGCTGGCAACCTCCAGTGTGTCGCGGGCGTTGAAGCTGTTGTCGCTCATGAGACACCTGCGGCGGCTTCGCCGCCTGACCTGCCAGTTTCGGTGCTAAAGCACCTCATCACACACCTGCACCTCCTCGATCACACACCTGCACCTCCTCGACTCAGCCGCCGATCACCGTTTTCCGCTTTGCCCTTCCGCTACCCGATCCGCGGTCTTGCTTGCCATCCCGCCTGAGATCGCGCGCATCGCGATGCGTGGGCTCGCGAGCCCGAGGTGGGCGAGCGCGCGAGTTTGCAGCGGCGCAACGGCGACCTCGACCTTGTCGCGCTCGATGGCCTTCACTACCCCGGTGGCGACGTCCTTTGGAGTGGACGTGCCCATGCCAGGCGGGGGCTTCGCCCCGGAGTCGGCGAACATGCCGGCGTCGCGGATGAAGCCCGGCGCGACCAGCGAGACGCCCACGCCGGTGTCCACGAGATCGGCGCGGAGGCAGAGCGCGAAGCCGCGCAGGCCGAACTTCGTCGCCGCGTAGACCGCCGAGCGTGGGCTCGGCGCCTTGCCCGAGAGCGATGAGACGAAGACCAGGTGGCCGTCCCCCCGCTCGCGCATTCCCGGGGCGAGCTCGCGGGCGAGCATCATCGGCGCCTCGAGGTTGACGCGCAGGGCCCGCTTGAGTTCATCCGGTGAGAACGCCTCGACCCGGCCGGTGCCGGGCAGCCCGGCGTTGGCCACGAGCCCATCCACGGCTCCCGCCTCGGCAGCGAGCCGCTCGGCCGCGCCGTCCTCGCCCAGATCGGCCGCGACCGCCCGATGGTCGCCCGGCAGCGAGGCGGCCAGGTCATTCAGCGCCTCCTCCTTGCGCGAGGTGAGGACGAGGCTCGCGCCGCGCTTGGCCAGCGCCGCGCCGATCGCCCGCCCGAGGCCACCGGTCGCTCCGGTCAGAAGGACCGTCTTGCCATCGAGCTCCATGCAATGGAAGCTACCAAGGCATGCCGGCAGTCCCAGCGCCCGTTGGAGCGCGAACGTGGCGGGGCGGGTAGGG
>VAYL01000158.1:517-5039 GCA_005884305.1 Actinomycetota bacterium | reverse complement strand
CCTATGCGGTGCATTTGCTGCCGGTCGCCGCGATTGCGGCCGTGGGTTAGTCTCGGCGCGTGAAGCTCTACGTCTGCTGGACGACGATCCAAACGCCTCGTCCCGGTGGCCATCCCTGCCATAACGCCCACGAGGCGCTGCGGCTTGCCGGCTATGACCCCGAGGTGATCAAGGTCCGGGGGCTCGGCATCGGCCCGCGGTTCGCGCACTGGATCACCGACGGGCGGCGAGAGGTGGAGCGGATCAGCGGCCAGCGCGCCGTTCCGGTCCTCGTCACCGACGACGGCGAGGTCGTGGCGGACTCGCAGCGCATCGTCGAGTGGGCCGAGGTGAACCCGGCGCACCGGGCGGGCGCCCCCTCGACCTCAGGCTCGGGCGCGCGCAACGCTTCAGGCACGTAGGGGCGGCCCGAAAGCGGTCACTGGCCCGCCCGTGGCCAGTTTGTTTCGCATAGCGGAACGGAGTGGCCACATCCGTCTCCGGGTCGCCCTCCCTCGGTGCCAAGTCCCTCTGCTCGGCGCCGATTCTGACCATTTTGCAGGACTTTCGCCTTCCGTGGCGAAGTTGTGAGCGTTATGTGAGCAAAGTGCCCGGCCGATGGTGTAAGGTGCCGCGCCATCAATAACCGGTAAACGCCGAATTCCCGCCCGACGGTGGCGGGGAGCGGGGGAACCAACGATTGGGGCTAACCCACCTCGGTGGGGGCGCAGTCTCCTTTAGCGGCAGCCCGACAGCTAACCCCGCAGGCCGACGAAGGAGACTGGTGATTTTGCACATCCGAAGGCAGGTTCTTTCCAGGCGAGGGAAGGCAGGCGGGCGAGTCAAGCTCACGATGCTGCTGGCCGCGACGTGCGCGGCGGCGATCGCACTTCCGGCGGCCCCGGCGGCTGCGGGCGGAGGCGGGACCTCCGCGTCCGGATCCGGGGATGGCGGCGGTGGCGGCGGACCCAGCTGCGGGGACGCGAAGATCGTTCACGGCAAGGCCAAGGCCCCCGACTGCGCCCCCCACCGCGTCAAAGAGGTGATCTGGGCGGCGAACGACATCGCCAAGGGCACGAGCTACTGCTATGGCGGCGGGCACTCGAGCTTCAAGTCGAGCTGTTACGACTGCTCGGGCTCGGTGAGCTATGCCCTTCACGGCGGCCACTTCGTGAAGAGCCCGATGGACTCCACCGGCTTCTACCGCTGGGGCAAGCACGGCAAGGGCGACTGGTTCACGGTCTACACGAATTCCGGGCACGCGTTCCTGGTAGTTGCCGGAGTTCGATTCGACACCTCGATGACGAGGGGCCAAGGGCCCGGCTGGAGCTCCCGCGTCCATGAGGAGAACCTGCGGGACTTCAAGAAGCGTCGCAAGCCGAGGTACTGAGACGTGAGCGGCCCTAGGCGGGGGTCGCTCATGGACAAATCGTCCAAACCGGGCCGCTCGGTGGAGCGGCCCGGTACGCGTGCTTCGCTCCAGTTGGTCCAGCCGCGGCGCCCAAATTTGTCCATCGGGTTCCTACAAGGCGGCAGGTCCTTCGTATAGCTTCTCCACGAGCGCGGGCTGGCCGTCGCTCATCGAGTGGAGAGAACCGCAGCCATCACCCAAGCGCCCGGGGGCAAGGATGAACCCGCCGGCGCACCGTCCGGGGGCCGCAATCGAGGCGAGCCGCCCGACGTTCGCCTGAGTGGGGTTCGCAAGACCTACGGCGACGTGGTCGCCGTGGGCGGCATCGACCTCGAGGTGAAGCGCGGCGAGTTCTTCACCCTGCTCGGCCCCTCGGGCTCGGGGAAGACGACAACGCTTCGCATGATCGCGGGCTTCGAGGATCCCGACGCGGGCGGGGTCGAGCTCGCCGGGCGAGACGTGACCGGGATTCCCCCGTATGACCGCGAGGTCAACACAGTGTTCCAGGACTACGCCCTCTTCCCACACATGACGGTCGGCGACAACGTGCAGTACGGGATGCGCGTCCAGCGGGTCGGAAAGGACGAGCGGCGCAGGCGCGCGAGCGAGGCCCTCGACATGGTGAGGCTCTCCGGATACGAGACTCGCAAGCCCAGCGAGCTCTCCGGTGGGCAGCGGCAGCGGGTCGCGCTCGCGCGAGCGATCGTCAACCGCCCGCGCGTGCTCCTGCTGGATGAGCCGCTCGGCGCCCTGGACCTGAAGCTCCGCGAGCAGATGCAGGTGGAGCTCAAGGGCATCCAGGGGGAGGTCCGGATCACGTTCATCTACGTGACGCACGACCAAGACGAGGCGCTCACGATGTCCGACCGCATCGCCGTCTTCAACGGCGGGCGCGTCGAGCAGGTCGGGCGCCCGGCGGAGGTCTACGAGCAACCCGCCAATGACTTCGTTACCGGGTTCGTCGGCGCATCGAATCTCCTCGAGCGCGACGGCGCCCGGATCACCGTGCGCCCGGAGAAGATCCGGCTGCTCGAGGGCGCCGATGACGGATCGGGACTGCACACCGAGCGCGGCGTGATCCGCAACGTAGCTTACGCCGGGATGATCACCCGGTATCTCGTGGACCTCGACGCCGGCGGAGAGGTCCTGGTCGTCCGCCAAAACCTCGAGACCTCCTCCACGGAGGCACTCGAGCAGCGCGGGCGGCAGGTAACCGTCGGGTGGCGCCCTGAGCACTCGGTCGCCGTTACTGAAGAAACACGAAGGGAGGACTCCCAGTGAGAGGCGAACAAAGTGCGGCGGCTCCGCCGCCTGACCAGCATCTGCCGCGACAAAGTCGCGGCCCGTCGCACCCGGCCAAGGTCTCATGGCTCATCGCCGCTGCCCTGGTCGCCGCGATCTTCGCGACCGGATGTGGCAGCTCGTCATCGAGCGGAGAGCGCAACACCGAGATGGCAAAGAGCGTCGGCCAGGGCGAAGGGCAGCTGAACCTCGTCGCATGGGCCGGGTACGTCTCGAACCCGTGGAAGTCGGAGTTCGAGAAGCAGACCGGCTGCCAGGTGAACGTCAAGGTGGCCGGGACGTCCGACCAGATGGTCCAGCTGATGCGGACCGGGCAGTACGACGGAGTGTCCGCATCCGGTAACGCCAGCGCCCGGCTTGTGGACGCCGGCGATGTCTCGCCGGTGAACGTCGACCTGGTCCCGAACTACAACACCGTGTTCCCCGATCTGAAGGACCAGCCGTACAACACCTTCGACGGGACGCACTACGGGATTCCGCACGGTCGCGGGGCGAACCTCCTGATGTGGAACAAGGACGACGTCAAGCCCGCGCCGACCTCGTGGGACGTGATGCTCGATCCCAAGAAGGCGGCTCAATACAAGGGCAAGATCTCGGTGTACGACGACCCGATCTACATCGCCGATGCCGCCGTCTACCTGAAGTCGCATCAGCCGGATCTGGGGATCGACAACCCGTACGAGCTCGATTCCAAGCAGTTCGACGCCGCGGTCAACCTGCTGAAGGAGCAGCGGCCCAACGTCGGCGAGTACTGGTCCGACGCGCTGAAGCAGATCTCCGCGTTCGCGAGCGGCGACGATCTGGTCGGCACGACGTGGCAATACCAGTACTTCGCTCTGCTGGACAAGGGCAAGCCGATGGCGTCGAGCCCGGCGAGTCAGGGCTTCGTGCCCAAGGAGGGCGCGACGGGCTGGTCGGATACCTGGATGATCAGCTCCCAGGCTGCCCATCCGAACTGCATGTACAAGTGGATGAACTTCATCGTCTCGCCGATGGCGAACGCTGAGGTTGCGCAGTACTTCGGCGAGGCGCCCGCTCAGACCAAGGCGTGCGACCCGAAGACGCTGACGGCGGCGGCGACGGCTGAGGGCCTGCCGGCGAACCCCCAGTTCTGCGACCAGTACCACGCGGCGGATCCGTCGTTCTGGAAGCGCGTGTACTACTGGCAGACGCCGCTTGCGGATTGCGGTGACAGCCGCGGCGATACATGCATGGACTACAACGATTGGACCTCGGCCTGGACCGAGATCAAGGGGTAGTCGGAGGATCGCCCCGTTGACGGCGGCGGACGCGAATGGAAGCCGCTGACGCACTAGCGCCGGCGCCGAAGAGGTCGGTGGGCCGCAGGCTCGCCGACCTCTTCCATGGCCGGCCCTGGCTACAGGTGTCTGGCCTCCTGAGCGGGCCGCTCGCGTGGCTGGTCGTCGGCTACATCGGGTCGCTCGTCGTCCTGCTGGTCGCCGCGTTCTGGAGCGTGAGCGCGCTCACGGGCGAGGTCTCGCAGACCTTCACCTGGAGCAACTTCGAGACGATCTTCACCGAGCCGGTCTACCGCACGATCGCATGGCGGACGGTCCGGATCGCGGGGCTGGTGACGATCACCGATGCCGTGCTCGCCTTCCCGATCGCGTTCTACATGGCGAAGGTCGCATCGCGGCGAGTCCGCGCGGCGCTTGTCGTCGGGATCCTGATGCCGCTCTGGTCCTTCTACCTGGTCAAGGTCTACGCCTGGCAGACCATGCTCTCCTCGAATGGGGTGATCAACTGGGCGCTCGACCCGTTCGGCCTGAACGGACCCGGTTACGGCGCGACGGCGGTCTGGCTGGTCGA
>VAYL01000158.1:0-374 GCA_005884305.1 Actinomycetota bacterium | reverse complement strand
CCGCAGCTCGTCTCCAACAGCCAGTTCATCGGCAACGTCGTCTCGACCAACATCACCAACAACCTGCCGCTCGCCTCGGCCTTCGCCGTGGTGCCGATCATCGTCATGGTCATCTACCTGCTGATCGCCCGCCGCCTCGGGGCGTTCCAGCACCTCTAGAAATGCGCTTCTCACGCCGCTCGAGATACCTCATGCGAGCCGCGGTCGCGATCGTGCTCGCGTTCATCTACATCCCGCTGATCGTGATCGCG
Organism: Actinomycetota bacterium; assembly: GCA_005884305.1. GTDB lineage: Bacteria > Actinomycetota > Thermoleophilia > Solirubrobacterales > 70-9 > AC-56. The sequence goes on along the minus strand of VAYL01000158.1, from coordinate 123 downwards.
ATCTACGCCTTCAACTCCTCGAACCTCCTGGAGTGGCCGCCGCCCAGCCTCACACTCCACTGGTTTCCGGAGGCGATCAAGGACGCCGGCGCGCGCGACGCGTTCGTGACCTCGCTCAAGGTC
>VAYL01000119.1 GCA_005884305.1 Actinomycetota bacterium | reverse complement strand
GTCTCGCCCGGCATCACCATGTGGGGCACCGCCGCGCTCGCCTCGGTCGCGGCCACGGCGAAAAGCGCGACGGCGGCACAGCAAGTCTTCGCGAATAGGGACAACTGGCGATCTCCTTTGGGGTCCCCTCCCTGGAGGTTTCGGGCCCGTCCGTGCGCCCCGGACCAACCCCGTTTTCGCTCGGGCGGCACGTTCCTTCCCGTGAAGCGACGCCTGCAGCCACTGCTAACATCGCCGAGGCCTTGGAAATGCCGGGCCCAGACTCGCAAAACGCGTACTTTTGGCCTCGTTTGACGAGGCTTTTTTCGTCCGCGGCCGTCCATAGCCTGGCTCTTTATAGAAACCAGCGACGGCACCAGCCAGTTTCGGGGCTAAAGCCCCTCATCCACAAACACCGAGAGGCCAATTAGGTGGAAATCGAGATCGGACGCGGCAAGAAGGGCAGGCGGGCCTACGGGTTCGACGAGATCGCGATCGTTCCGTCGCGCCGGACCCGCGACCCTGACGACGTCGACATCACCTGGACGCTCGGCCCGTACCGGTTCGAGCTCCCGGTCCTGGCCTCGGCGATGGACGGTGTGGTCAGCCCCGAGAGCGCGGCCGCAATGGGCAAGCTCGGCGGGCTAGCCGTGCTCAACCTGGAGGGGATCTGGTCTCGCTACGAGAACGCGGCCGAGCAGCTAGAGCGCATCGCCGGAGCCGACCCATCGGTGGCCACCCAGATGATGCAGGAGATCTACACCGAGCCGGTCAAGCCGGAGCTGATCGCGCAGCGGGTTGAGGAGATCAAGGCACATGGCGTCGTGGCGGCGGGATCGCTCACTCCGCAGCGCGTAACCCAGTACTACGAGGTCGCCTTGGAGGCCGGGCTCGACATCCTCGTGATCCAGGGAACGGTGATCTCGGCGGAGCACGTCTCGTCGAAGTCCGAGCCGCTCAACCTCAAGCGGTTCATCGGCGAAGTGCCCGTGCCGTGCATCGTCGGCGGCTGTGCGTCCTACTCCACCGGACTGCACCTCATGCGTACCGGGGCGGTTGGCGTCCTCGTCGGCGTCGGTCCCGGCGCCGCGTGCACGACGCGCGGGGTTCTTGGAATCGGGGTTCCCCAGGCCACCGCAATCGCCGACGTCGCGGCCGCGCGGTCCCAGCACATGCTCGAGACCGGTGAGTACTGCAACGTCATCGCCGACGGCGGCATGCGCACAGGCGGGGACGTCTCGAAAGCTATCGCCACGGGCGCGGACGCCGTGATGATCGGCTCGCCGCTGGCGCGCGCCAAGGAGGCGCCAGGCCGCGGTTTCCACTGGGGCATGGCGACCTTCCACCCGTCGCTTCCACGGGGCGCTCGCGTGGCGACCGTGCAGGACGGGACCCTCGAGGAGATCCTCCTCGGCCCCGCCCACGAGAACGACGGCACGTTCAACCTGGTGGGGGCGCTGCGGACGTCGATGGCCACGTGCGGCTACGAGGACATCCGCGACTTCCAGCGCGCCGAGGTGATGATCGCGCCCGCCCTCCAGACCGAGGGCAAGCAGCTCCAGCGGGAGCAGTCCGTCGGGATGGGGTCCAACGGCCGGGCCGCCGTGGCGGCGGGAGTAGCAGTCAGCGATGACTGAGGGCGCCGCGGTTCCGGCGACGCCGACCGCGGCCAAGGGAGTCACCGGAACGGACGCTGTCTCGTCGGAATCCGTCGACGTACGCCCGCCCGAGACTGCTCGGGAGGAGGTGCTGGTACTCGACTTCGGCGGGCAGTACTCGCAGCTGATCGCGAGGCGCATCCGCGAGTGCGGCGTCTTCGCCGAGCTCCTGCCGCACACGACCGACTTCGAGCAGATCAAGGAGCGGCGCCCCGCTGCGCTCGTGCTATCGGGGGGACCAGCCTCCGTGTACTCCGAGGGCGCGCCGGAGCTTCGGCGCGAGCTGCTCGAGCTGGGCGTCCCCGTGCTGGGCATCTGCTACGGGATGCAGGCGATGGTTCGCGTCCTCGGTGGTCGCGTCGAGGGCGCCGAGGCGGGCGAGTTCGGCCGCACACCACTCGAGCTCTCCAACGGGGGCGGTCGGCTCCTCGGCGGACTTCCGGCTGAGCAGCAGTGCTGGATGAGCCACCGCGACTGCGTCTTCGAGGCGCCGCCGGGCTTCGCCCCCCTCGCCTCCAGCCCGGGCTCGCCGGTCGCCGCTTGCGAGAGCCCGGAGCGCGCGCTGTACGGCATCCAGTTCCATCCGGAGGTCGTCCACACTCCCTACGGGACGGAGATCCTGACGCGGTTCCTGCGCGACGTCGCCGGCCTCACCGAGACCTGGTCGCCCGCGTCGGTCATCACCGAGCAGGTGGAGCGGACCCGCGCCGCGGTCGGCGACGGCGGCGTGATCTGCGGGCTGTCGGGCGGGGTCGACTCGGCCGTTGCCGCCGCGCTGGTCCATCGCGCCGTGGGAGATCAGCTCACCTGCATCCTCGTCGACCACGGGCTGCTGCGAAAGAACGAGGCCGAGCAGGTGGTCGAGACCTTCCGCGATCGCCGCATCAAGCTGATCCACGTCCATGCCGCCGACCGTTTCCTGGACCGGCTTGCCGGCGTCACCGAGCCCGAGGCGAAGCGCAAGATCATCGGCGAGGAGTTCATCCGGGTCTTCGAGGATGAGGCCGAGAAGCTCCCCGACGTCCGCTTCCTGGTGCAGGGGACGCTTTATTCGGACGTCATCGAGTCCGGGGGCGACGGGCGGGCGGGCGCCGCGGTGATCAAATCCCACCACAATGTCGGCGGGCTGCCGGAGGACCTGGGACTTGACCTCATCGAGCCGCTGCGAATGCTGTTCAAGGACGTGGTGCGGGCGGTCGTCACCGAGCTGGGGCTGCCGGACCGCATCGTGTGGCGCCAGCCGTTCCCGGGACCGGGCCTGGGAATCCGAATCGTGGGTGGCGAGGTCACCAAGGAGCGCCTCGACATCCTGCGCGAGGCCGACGCGATCCTCCAGGAGGAGGTCCGCGCCGCCGGCCTCTACCGCGAGCTCTGGCAGTCGTTCTGCGTGCTTCCGGTCGTGCGGTCGGTCGGCGTCCAGGGCGACGGCCGCAGCTACGCGTACCCGATCGTCGTCCGCGCCGTGACTTCCGACGATGCGATGACGGCCGACTGGGCTCGGCTTCCGTACGACCTGCTGGAGCGCGTCTCGAACCGGATCATCAACGAGGTGCGCGGTGTGAACCGCGTCGCGCTGGACGTCTCCTCGAAGCCTCCCGCCACGATCGAGTGGGAATAGCCCCTCCCGCGCAGTAGCCGCCCGGGCGCTAGCTCCACCCGTCCCAGCGCTTGAGGATCGGCAGCGGATCGACGGGGCTGCCGTGGTTCCAGCCGTGCGGCCAGACCTCGAAGTGAAGCTGGCAGCCGACCGAGCGGGCGTTGCCGGTCTTGCCGATCAGGCCGATCTCGTCGCCGGTTCGCACTCGCTCGCCCTGGTGGACGCTCGCAGGGTGCAGGAAGTGGGCGTACCGGTAGTCCGTGCGAGTTCCCCGGGCGTCGATCACCACCCAGTTGCCGTACAGCACCGGATCCGAGCCGCGGGCCTGGACGCGGCCGCCGCGGGCTGCCGCCACCCGTGTACCGCAGGGTGCGAAGACATCCTGGCCCTGGTGGACCCGGCCGCCGCTTCGCGGCGCGCCGAAGCGCTGCGTCGGGCCGCCGTAGCTGTGCGGGCCGCGGACGGGGAACTTGCCGGTGAAGATCCGGAACTTGCCGGCGCGGACCGGCTTGTGGTGCGGCGATTTGACCTGGAACCGGTAGCGCCCCGGTGGAGCCGGCCGGCCGTTTGCGAGGAGTCCCCGCCACTCGATCCGGTGCGCCGTGTAAGGCACGACGCCGCGGGACTTCCAGCTATGGGCGACGGTCCCCGAATGGATCAGCCTCACGCGAACCGTTCGCGGGCCGTAGGCGCGAAAGCGGTAGCGCAGCCGGTATGAGCGACCGTCGTCGACGAACCCGTGCCTCGGACCGACGTCCGTGTCGAGGATGTCGAAGCTGTTCCGGCCGGGCAGGCGAGTCCGGCTCACGATGCGAAGGAGCTTTGGCACGCTGGCGCTCCGCCCGCCCTGCGTGACGACCACGGGCCGCCCGCCCAGCGCGCCGAATGGGATGTCGACAGTCAGTCGATGCCGGCCGGTGGCCGTGGGCGTCGCCGCCACCGAGCCGGAGCGGCCCCGGAATTCGACCTCGGACACGGTTGCGAGGCCATCGCCCGTGATCGCGATCCTCGATCCGACCCCGGCGGTCTGTCTGCCGGCACAGCCATCGACGCAGCGCATGTCGTTCGGGTCCAGCGCCCCAGCCGTCGTCGCGGCAGCCGCCAGCGCCGCAACTCCGATCGCCAGAGCGGCGGCGGCGGGGGCGAGGAGGATTCGAAAGGAAAGCCGGGCGAGGCGGGAGCCGCAGCGGGGTGCGCCGGTCAGCTCCAGGAATCCCACTTCTTGAGGTGCTTCGTCACGGACTTCAGGAACGTGCCGCCCTCATACCAGCCCGGTCCGGACCACTCCTCGAAGTGGAGGTGGCACGCCGTCGCGTCGCCGGTCTGCCCGACGACGCCGATCTTCTGGCCGGTCTTCACCCGGTCGCCCTTGTGGAGGCGCGAGGGCCGCTTGAGGTGCATGTAGACATA
>VAYL01000157.1:3059-11534 GCA_005884305.1 Actinomycetota bacterium | reverse complement strand
TCAGCCGCCGATCGGGATATCCGCCGCGAACCTCTTCCGTCCAAATCGCGGCTGGATCGCTCACCGGCGGACCAGCCGATTGCCGTCCGGGTCAGTGAGTTCGCACTCCCGCCCGGCCAGCCCCTGTTCATCGATGGGCGCCTGGAACTCCTCCGACACTGCATGGAGAACCGGCACGACCTCCTCCTGCACGGCCAAAACACTAATGAGCTCATGCGACACCAGACGGCGGGCCGGCGCGATGTGCTCGGCCCAGCTCGAGGATGATCCCGTCCGGGCCGCGGACGTACCGCGTAACGTTCGCGGCTAGCCGGACATGATCTAGTGATGCGACGGGAGGGCAACGCCGCCGCGCAGCCCGGGTTCGACGACTTGTTCGAGGCTCATTACCCGGAGCTTCGCCGGTATGTGGTTCGCCGGGTCGAGGATCGCGGCGGAGCCGAGGACGTCCTCGCCGAGACGTTTGCAATCGCGTGGCGGCGGCGCAAGCAGATGCCGGAGCCCCCACTTCCGTGGTTGTTCGGCATCTGCCGGAAGGTGATTGCCAACAATCGGCGCTCCGTGAAGCGACGCGCCCGCCTTTTCACGCGCCTCGCCGGCAAGCGGATCGATCTGGGGAGGGATCCCGCCGATATTCACCAGGAACGCAGCGAGATCGCCAGAGCCTTCGCCCAGTTGAGCGATTCCCAACGCGAGGTCCTGCGGTTGGTCGCATGGGAGGGGTTGGGCGCGGCCGACGCCGCGGCGGCGCTCGGGTGTTCACCGGCTGCGTTTCGCGTTCGCCTGCATCGCGCCCGTTCCGAGCTCACGAAACATCTGAGCGCAACCGGACATGAAGAAGACGAGGCCGTGCGTTCAAGTCGCCCGGCCGAGGGCTTTCAGGAAGCGAAATGAGCGACGACCTCGAGAGGGACAAGCTGATCGAGCGCCTTCGCGCCGAGGACCCGGCGGCGAAGGCCAAGCCCGAGGCACCTGGGGAGCGGGAGGCAGTTAGATCCGGCGCACGGGAGCTGCTCGGGTCGGCTCCGGAGGCCAAGCGCCGGCACCATCGGGCGCGACTAGTGGTGGCCGCGGTGGTGGTCGCGGCCGCTGTGGCAGCGGGCCTCGCATTGACCCTGGGAGGTTCCTCCTCGGGACCCGCGCAGGCGCTCGCGATCGAGAAGACGACGAAGTGGGTGACGTTGCGGCTGACCGACCCCGCCGCTCCGGACGCGCAAATGAACCAGGAGCTGGCCGACGCCGGCATCGATCGCGTTCGGGTTCATTCGGTACCGGGTGCGCCGAAGTCCGTCGGAACCTGGGCCGGCTACGTCGAGCTCGGCCCCCACTGTCTCGGAGGGGTCACTCTGTTCGGCGACGACGTGAACATCCCGATCTCACACCCCTACAACCGCGCAAACCGCCACGGCGCAGAGGACCTGTTCGACCTCCAGCTCGCCCGGCGAAGCGGCGCCATGATCGCCCAAGTGGCGGGCGATCCGTACAGCAAGTCGGTCGTGCGTATCCCGGCCCGTGCCGTCGACAACCGTCGCAACGCCGCCAAGATCCTCGTCCCGGTGCGGCCCCGGAACCCGGATGACACCGCCGCCACGAACGACATCGGTGTCGACCAGCTGATCGCGCTGGGTGGAGTCTTCGCTCAATACGGCGACGCCATCCAGAGCGGGCACACGAGCTGCACGGACTTCGGCCTGAAGCCCTTCTCGGAGGCGCCGTTCCCCCCGTCGCAGAACGGCTGGGTCGTGGTCGACGTCACCGCGAGGCGCGGTGGCGCACGGAAAATGACCCGCGAACTCAGGTCGGGCGGCATCAAGGGAGCGGTGCGACAGGTTCCCGCGCGGCGCACTGACGTGGGCCGATACATGAGCCTCACGCGGGTGCCGTCGCTTCCAAAGCACTTCGACGCTCTCGGGAATGGGAGCGGCGCGTACAACGGCGCGGACGTCGTCTCCAATAGCAACGCCCAGGGCCCCGCCCAGTACGACATCGCCCTTCGCCGTTCCGCTTTCAATGCCGACCCGAAGGACCGCTGGATCATTTACGTCGGCCGGCGCCCGAGGCCAGGGGAGAAGCCAAAGCTGATTGGGCCCGACGGCCCATTGAGCGAGCGCGCGGCGCTACGTGACAAGTGCGACGGCCTCATGCACGTGATCGCCCCCAAGGGGAAGACCCCGGGGAGCTCCGATCGGATCACCCTGTCGAGTCTCGCGCGTTGCGAATCGCTTCCCGTGCTAAAGGTGCCCGGCCGGTAAGGCTTCAGGGAACGACGGGGCCAAGAAGTGGCCCTAGGCAAGCACCGCTTCGTGCTCCTCCGTGCGGCCGTCAGGCCGGATGTGGATCACACGCCAACCTCGGCGGCTGAGCGCATCGGAGATCAGACGCCGGTGGCAGCGGCGCCAATCCCACTCAGCGCACATGATCGCCGTCCGGCGCTCGCGCCCCAGCTCCTCCAGGCGCTCGAGGCCGGCGGCGAACTCGGGCGTCTCCATGTACTCGGCGTAGCCGCGGAAGGCCTCGACTCGCCATGGGCTTCCTTCGGCGGGCCGGGTAGGCCGGCGCCGGCCGCCCAGCTCGTCGCCGAACGCCTCGTACGCGATGCCGGCGGCCTGCAGCGACTCGCGGAGCGGGCGTACGTTGAACTGCGGATTGCGCCGGGAGCCGGGAAACCGCCTCACATCCGCGAGAACCTCCACGTTATGCCGGCGCAGGAGGTCGACGAAGCGGTCGGCCGGATGCGTCGAGTGGCCGATCGTGAACAACCCGTTATCCGTCGCCATGCCGGAATTGTCGCCGCAAGGGCCGTCCCTAGACTGAACACCCATTAACGGCACTAGCCAGTTTCGGGGCTAAAGCCCCTCACCAACACACCTGATGAAGCTGTTACTCACGAACGACGACGGAATCGCCGCCGAGGGGCTCCACGCGCTGCGGAAAGCCCTACTCGAGCTCGACGGGATCGAGGTCCACGTGATCGTGCCCGACTCGAACCGAAGCGCCACGGCTCGGAGCATCACCACCCGCTCGCCGCTGACCGTCGAGGAGATCGAGCTCGATGACGGCTTCATCGCCTACGCGACCGACGGCACCCCGGTCGACTGCGTGCGCTTCGGGGATCTCCGGCTCGTCGGCGAGCGGCCCGACCTGATCGTCTCGGGAATCAACCACGGCTCAAACCTCGGCGACGACATCACCTACTCGGGGACCGTCGCCGCCGCGCTCGAGGGGATCGTGCTCGGGATCCCGGCGATCGCGATCTCCCAGCAGGGAAGCGCGCAGGAGATGGGATTCATTCCCGGGCGGACGTTCGATTTCGCGGTGGCGGCGGGGATCGGCGCCGAGCTCGTTCGGATGCTGTCCGAGGCGCCGCTGCCGGCCGAGACGCTCCTGAACGTGAACGTCCCGGCCGGCGATCCCGAGGGAATCGAGGTCACCGGACTCGGCAAGCGCCTCTACAACGACAAGCTCCGGCAGGTCGGCGAGGACGGCGACGGCCGGCGGCGGTACCAGATCTACGGCTTCGAGCCGTCCTTCGAGGACGAGCCGGGCACGGACCTCGCCGCCGTCGCCCGCAAGCGAATCTCGATCACGCCGGTGCACTTCGATCTGACCGACCGCGACGGGCTCACGCGGCTCAAGGACTGGGACCTCGACCGTATGTTCAGGCAGGTGCTCGCGGGTGCCGGGAGCGCCTAGCTCGTCCCTGACGTGAGGCCGAGGGATCCGGCAAAGCGCGCCGTGGAGCTTCGGCGCAAGATCTCGCACCACGACCACCGCTACTACGTCCTTGACGACCCGGAGATCGGTGACGACGAGTACGACGCGCTCCTCGACGAGCTTCGCCAGATCGAGGAGGAGCATCCCGAGCTGCAGACGCCGGACTCGCCGACGCAGCGGGTGGCGGGAGGCATGCGCCCGCTGGACAAGTTCGGGGAGATCCGCCACGCGGAGCCGATGCTCTCGCTGGCGAACGCGCGCAGCTCGGCGGAGTTCCGCGGGTGGGAGAACCGCCTCCACAATCGCCTTCGCCAGCTCGACATCGAGCCGGGGGATCTGCGGTTCGTCTCCGAGCCGAAGATCGACGGGCTGGCGATCTCGCTGACATACGAGGACGGCGCGTTCACCCGCGGGGCGACACGCGGTGACGGGGTCGTCGGCGAGAACGTCACGCAGAACCTCCGCACGATCCGGGCGATCCCGATGCGCATCGACGACGCCCAGGGCCTGATCGAGGTTCGCGGTGAGGTGTACCTGCCGCGCTCGGCCTTCGAGGAGCTGAACGAGAAGCGCAGCGCAGCGGGGGAGTCCGCGTTCGCAAACCCGCGCAACGCGGCCGCGGGATCGCTCCGCCAGCTTGACCCGAACGTCACGGCTTCCCGGCCGCTTTCCATCTGGTGCTACGGGATGAGCGCGCAGCGCGACGGGGAGCTGCCCACGCACGTCGAGGAGCTCGACTGGCTGCGCGACCGCGGCTTCAAGGTGAACGCCGACACCGCCGTCCACGAGACGGCCGACGACGTCGTCGCTCGCTGCCAGTGGTGGGAGGAGCGGCGCGAATCGCTGGACTTCGAGATCGACGGCGTCGTGATCAAGGTCGATCAGCGGACGCTGTGGCGCGAGCTCGGCGTGGTGGGGCGCGAGCCCCGGTGGGCGGTGGCCTGGAAGTTCCCGCCGATCACCGCGACAACGAAGCTCAACCACATCTTCTGGAACGTGGGCCGGACCGGCGCGCTGTTCCCGTTCGCCGCGCTCGAGCCGGTTCGCGTGGGCGGCGTCACGGTCTCCACCGCCACCCTCCACAACGAGGAGGACCTTGCGCGCAAGGACGTGCGCGAGGGCGACGAGGTGGTGGTGACGCGCGCGGGCGACGTGATCCCTCAGGTCATCTCTCCGCTCATCCAGCGCCGCAAGGGAAAGCGTCTGCGCAAGCCGAAGCCGCCGGCGAAGTGCCCGCGCTGCGACACCCCGACGGTGAAGCCCGAGGGCGCGGTGTTCACGATGTGCCCGAACCGGCGCGGATGTCCCGGGCAGGTCTTCCAGCACATCAAGCACTTCGTCGCGGTGATGGACGTCGAGGGCTTCGGTGAGAAGCTGTCCCTGCGCTTCCTCGACGAGGGGCTGATCCGCGATCAGGCGGACATCTACGACCTCACGACCGACCAGCTCGCGGCGCTTGAAGGATTCGGCGAGACGTCGGCGCGCAACCTCTGTGAAGCGATCGAGGCGTCCAAGCGCCAGCCGTTCAGCATCGTCCTGTTCGCACTCGGCCTCCCCGAGGTGGGCTACGTCACCGCCCAGGCGCTCACCGAGCACTTCGGCACAATCGATCGGCTGCTCGAGGCGCCGGCCGACGAGATCCAGGAGGTCGAGGGGGTCGGCCCAATCGTCGCCGAGCGCGTCGCCGAGGAGCTCTCCGAGGACTCCACCCAGGAGCTCATCCGCCGGCTACGGGAGCACGGTCTGCGCTTCGAGCTCTCAGAGGAGGAGCGCCGGGCGGAGGGCGGCCCGCTGGAGGGAAAGACCTTCGTCCTGACCGGGACGCTCCCAGACCTCACGCGAGAGGAGGCGACGGCGATGATCCGGCGCGCCGGCGGAAAGGTGACGGGCTCGGTGTCGAAGAGCACCGACTACGTGGTTGCGGGCGACAGCCCGGGATCGAAGCTCGCGAAGGCGGAGGAGCTCGGGACGGAAGTCATCGACGAGAAAGGGCTGCGCGAGCTGCTGCCTTCGTAGTCCACGGCGCGGGAAGGGCAAGTAGGGGAGGGCTGCGGCCGAAGTTCTAGGCTCGGGATCGGCTCGAGCCGTCGAGTGAGTGTTTTGGCCGCATATGGGCTCAATCCCGCACTCGATGGGAAGTTGACCGCTATGGCGCTAGCGGGAGGCTCCCGCCCCTCCTACTTGCCCGTAGACGTTTGTATTGCGGAACTGCCGGGGGTTCGCCATTACCGCCCGTACTTCGCGATCAGTGCCGCCATCTTGTCCTGCGCGTCCTGGGCGACTGCAACGTCGACCGAGTTCATCAGGATCGAGAAGGCGACCAGGCCGGAACCCGTGCGGCAGTAGCCCGACAGGGCGCTCACGCCGATGAGGGTTCCCGTCTTGGCGCGGCATTTGCCGTCGGCCGCGGTGCCGCCCATGCGGTGGGAGAGCGTGCCCTGGTGTGCCGCGAGCGGCAGCGATCTGCGGAACGCGGCCTGCTCCGGACGGTGCGCCATCGCACGCAGCAGGTGCCCGACCGCCTTCGGGGACGCCTGGTTTCTGCGCGTGAGGCCGGAGCCGTTCTCCATCCGGACCGGGGCGCCAAGCTTCTTCGCGAAGTGCTCCGCCAAGCGGGCACCGCGACTTGTGGTGCCTTTCTTCTCGGGGCTGGCGGCGAGGCGCTTCAGCAGCATCTCGGCGTAGAAGTTGTTCGAGGGGCGGTTAGTGGCCATGACCAGGTTCGAGATCTTGGGCGAGCTCACGCTCGCCAGGGGGTCGTGGGAGAGCGCGCCCGTCGAGAGATTGCCGTGGCTGACGCCGCCCTTCACGCGAATGCCCCGCTGGCGCAGCTTGGTCTTCAACGCGCGCGCCGCCTGGAGCTCGGGGCTGCGCGCGTCGTGGCTGCCGTTCATTCCGGAGTTGTAAGACAGTCCGGACAGGGTGGACATGTCCCCTGGGGTCGGGTCCACTCCCGTCGTCGGGATGCTCCGCTTGCGGTCGAAGATCGTGTCGTCGGCCTCGATCCTGCCGAGCACGCGGCGGATGCCGTCCTTCTTCAGCCGGTTGGCGAGCGCACCCAACGGCGTCAGCGGAAGGCCATGCTTCCGCGCGAACGCCTTGCTCGAGAGCGCCGGATCGCCGTCGCCCACGATCACGAGGTTGCCCCGGATCGCGTGCGGGCGAAGGGACGAGCGGGGCTGCGGATAAAGGCGGGTCTCGAGTCGCGCGTTGACGCCCAAGCGGTGGAGGGCCGTCGACGTGGTGAACAGCTTCGAGTTCGAGGCCAGGATGCGCGGCGTCTCCGACGCCCAGCTGAAGAGCTGCGCGTGGTTGGAGGCGTCCAGGTCGTACACCCAGGCGCCGCTCCCGCCGCCCACGCGGCGCATCTGCTCGGAGAGCCCGCGGTCGAGGCGCGCTCGAGAGATCGCCCCGGCGGTGGCCGGCATCGCCAGGAGCAGGCACATCGCGCCCAAAAGCGCGATTCGCAGCCTCCAATCCCGCACGGCGCCGCAGGTTAGTGGAGGCCCTCCCGGAACGTGCTGGCTGGGCGGCCAGGCATAATTAGGCCCGCCATGGGCAAAGTCGTCAAGCTCGATAGCCCGCGGACGGAGTCGCGGGGAGCTCGGGCAAAGAGATCACGCAGGCAGCAGTCCAAGACCGCGCTAGTCCTCGGTGGCGGGGGGTTCACGGGCGGCGTGTACGAGATCGGCGCGCTTCGCGCCCTCGACCTGCTAGCCGTCAACCGGACGATCAACGACTTCGACGTCTACGTGGGGACGAGCGCGGGCGCGTTCATCGGCAGCATGGTGGCGAACGGCATCACGCCCGAGGAGATGATGCGGGTCATCAACCGAGACCTGCCGTCGCCGCTCTCGGACATCGACCTCGGCACGCTCCTGCATCCCAACTACGGCGGGATCCTGCGCAAGTCGCTCACCTTCCCCCTGCGGGTCGCCGGCGTCGCCCGTGAGGTCCTGGCCCATCTCGGTGAGGTCTCCGCCGTGGATGTGGTGAACGGGCTCGCCGGCGGGCTGCCGACCGGCATCTACAGCGGGAGGGGGATCGAGCGCTACGTCGAGGAGGCGCTGGCCGACCCGGATCGCACCAACGACTTCCGGCTGCTCGACTCGGAGCTCTACATCACCGCGACCGATCTCGACTCGACGGAGCGCATCGTGATGGGCGACGGCGAGTGGATGGACGTACCCATCTCCACCGCGGTCGCCGCCTCCGGTGCGCTGCCGATGATCTACGAGCCGGTGCGCATCGACGGCCGGGAGTTCATCGACGGCGGCATCCGCTCGACCACCAACATCGACGTGGCTGTCGAGCACGGCGCCAAGTTCATCGTCGTCGTCAACCCTGTGGTCCCGTTCATAAACGACTTCCGCAAGCGCATCCCCACGATCATGGGGACTCGGGCGCGGCGCATCTCCGACATGGGTTTCACGGCGATCGGAAACCAGGCGTTCCGCCTCCTGTCACACGAGCGCCTACACATCGCCGTCCAGCACTGGGAGGAGCGCTACCCGGGCGTCGACATCATCCTGATCGAGCCCGAGTTCGACGACGAGCTGATGTTCGGCACCTCGATCCTCGACTACAGCGCCCGGCTCGAGATCGCCAAGCACGGCTTCGAGTCCGTCACGCTGAAGCTCGCTCGCGACTACGACCGGTACAAGTCGATCGCCGAGCGCCATGGCATCGAGATCTCGGCGCGTCGCGTCCGCCATGTGCTCGATCAGGTCGAGCGCGAGGAGGAGCCACAGTCAGCCTGGC
>VAYL01000157.1:0-3006 GCA_005884305.1 Actinomycetota bacterium | reverse complement strand
CACTGACGGCGGCTTCGCCGCCTAACGGCACATGCTGCTGCGGCGACAAAGTCGCCGCCCAACTCAACCCGAGTAGAGCGCCTCGATCTCGCCGCCGTATTTGTCGGCGACGACGTTGCGCTTGACCTTCATCGTCGGGGTGAGCTCGCCGCCCTCCTGCGAGAGGTCGTGGGGGAGGATCGCGATCTTCTTCACCTGCTCGACGCGGGCGAACTTGGCGTTCACCTTCGCCAGATGCTCGTCGAGCGCCTCCCGGACCTCCGGGCTCTGCGCGAGCGCCTCGGGATCGCTGGAGAGCCCGCGTTCGGAGGCGAACTTCTCGGCCTCCTCGGGATCGAGCGTCACGACGGCGACGAGGTAGGGCCGGCGGTCGCCGATCACCACGCACTGAGACACAAGGGGATGCTGCTTGATCTCGGCCTCCAGATTCGCGGGCGTGATGTTCTTGCCGCCCGCGGTGATGATGATGTCCTTCTTGCGGCCGGTGATCTTCACGTAGCCCTCGGGATCGATCTCGCCGATGTCGCCGGTGTGAAGCCACCCGTCGACCAGGGTCTCCGCCGTCGCCTCGGGGTTCTTGTAGTAGCCCTGGAAGATGTTCGGGCCGCGGACGAGGATTTCGCCGTCGTCGGCGATCTTGATCTCGCAGCCTGGGAAGGGCTTGCCGACGGTTCCGAACTTGAAGTCCTCCGGCGTGGCGACGGTCGCTGCCGTTGAGGTCTCGGTCATGCCCCAGCCCTCGACGACGAGGACGCCGGCGGCGTCGAAGAACCGCAGGATGTCCGGGTTGATGGGCGCGGCGCCGCTGACCGCGACCTCGATCCGGCCGCCGAACAGGTTGCGGATCTTCGACAGCACCTGCTTGTCCGCGATCTCGTACTGCTTGCGCAGCAGGAACCCGGGCTGGCGGCCGGCCCGCTCGGTCTCGCGCATTTTCTCGCCGACGCGGACCGCCCAGTCGAAGACCGCCTTCTTGAGCCCGCCGGCATTCTCGGCGGCGGCCGTCGCGGCGGTGTAGATCTTCTCGAAGATCCGCGGGACCGATGGGAAGTAGATGATCTTCAGGGGGTCGCGCTGCCAGTAGGCGAGCGTGGCTCCCAGTGCCACAGTGCCGAACTGGATCAGCAGCGCGAAGGAGTGCGCCAGGGGGAGGTAGAGATAGGTGAGCTCATCCTCGCCGAGCGTTCCTACCTCGAGCACCATGTCGAGCATCGCGCGGTAGTTGCCGTGGGAGATCACGCAGCCCTTGGGCGGACCGGTCGTGCCCGACGTGTAGATGAAGGTGCAGATGTCCTCGGGCGTGACGGATGACCACCGGTCCTCCCACTCCGCCGCGTCATGGGAGGCGCCGCGCTGGGCCAGCTCGTCGGCCGAGATCGCGTCGTCTGCAGCGCCCGTCATCAGGATCACGTGCTCCAGGACCGGGCACCGGTCGCGGACGTGGCGGATCTTCGCGAGCTGACCGGAGTCTTCGACGATCACCGCCTTGGCGTCCGAGTTCTCCAGCACGTACTGGCATTCGTCGGGTGAGTTGGTCTGATAGACCGGCACGACCGTCGCGCCGGTGGTCAGCGCCGCGAAGTCGAAGTAGGTCCACTCGGGCCGCGTGTTCGCGAGGACCGAGACCTTGTCGCCCTTCTCGATGCCGAGATCGATGAGGCCGAGCGCGAGGCGCTGGACGATCTCCCCGACCTCGCGGTAGCTCTGCGAGGTCCACTCCGACGCGCCCTCCTCCTTGTACATGACCGCGCGCTTCTCGCCATGCTCGCGAGCGGCGATCGGCAACAGGTCCGCAACTGTGCGGGAGGCGACACCCGAGACGGGCCCACCCTGAACGGTCGCGGTCTCCAAGCTCTCCTCCTTATCGGACGCGTCTAACGGCGGGCGATCGCCGCGGGCACAAGGCTATCTCTTGGCAAGCGGCTCTCGCCGCTCACCAATGGAGGTGCTCTACGCCGGTTGCTTCGCTTGCTTCGTTACGCGGCGGAGCGAGGAGACGAACAAGGTCTTGTCGATCCGGCCGTTGAAGATCGGGACGCCCATCTCCATACACTTCGAGATCACCTCGCGACGCTTCATGTTGACTTCGTCGGCGAGCTCGGTGGGCGTCAGGTGATTTGCCACTCGTTGGTCTCCTCCCGTCGGTTTCCGCCCCCGAGTTTTATCCCATCCCACGGATGTGTCAACGGTTTTGACCGCAAATTCCGAAGAGAGCTGGCCAGTATCGGCACTCGCCTACGATGTGCGCCGTGGCTGACACCTCCTCAGACGTCGCTGCCGCCGGCTCGTTTCTTGAGTCGCTCATGGATACCGAGCTTTACTCGATCGGGGCGTTCTTCTGCGATGAGCATCCCGATCTCGTCGACGAGGTCGTCGCTCGCAGCGAGGACATCGAGCGGCGCGGGCTCGAGGCCCACTCGGCGGACGCCGGCAGCCCGATCGAGGAGAGCTTCGAGACGCTTCTGACCGGCCTCGCGGTCCGCTACTACAAGGCGGTCGCAGGGTAGTGAGTAGCCCCTGGGTGCCCCGCGTCCTTTTGGGCGCGGGCGTCGCCGGACTGATCGCGGCCATCATCTCGCTCTCCATCGGGACTGGCGGGCCGCAGGTGATCAAGATCTCCGGCGGCGACGACGTGCAGGAGCTTCTCGGCGGCGTGCAGCAGGACGGATCGTCGCTCGGCTCGCCTGACGCCCCCGTGACGCTGGGTCTGTTCACCGACCTCCAGTGCTCGACCTGCGACACGTATGAGATCGACACCGTCGACCCGCTGATCTCCAAGTACGCGCGCGGCGATCAGGTCCGCTTCGAGTTCCACAACTACTCGCTCGGGCAGGCGGACGTGACCCAATCGGCCTACGCCGCCGCGGCGGCCGGCCAACAGGATCGGGAGTGGCAGTTCGCCGATCTCTTCTTCCGCAACCAGGGCGAGGCACCCGGCGGGAACGTGACCGATGAGTTCCTCGACGACATCGGGAACTCGATCCCGGACTTCGACATCGACGCGTG
>VAYL01000118.1 GCA_005884305.1 Actinomycetota bacterium | reverse complement strand
CGCCTTGGCCATGACCTTCTTGCCGGTCGCGACCGATCCGGTGAACATGATCATGTCCACCTCGTCCACCAGGGCGGCGCCGGTCTCGCCGCGTCCGGTAGCTACCTGGAAGACGCCCTCGGGGAGCTCGCACTCGGCGAGCATCTCCGCCATCAACAGCGAGGTGAGCGGCGTCACCTCGGAGGGCTTCAGGACGACCGCGTTGCCGGCCGCGAGGGCCGGGATGCAATCGCCGAAGGAGTTATTGAGCGGGTAGTTCCACGGTCCGATTACCCCCACGACGCCAATCGGCGCGTATCGCACGACGAGCTTGCGGCCGCGGACGAACGGTGACGCCGATTCGATCCGTTCGTCCGCCAGGTAGGCCGGGGCTGTCTTCGCCCAGAACTCGAGCGCGGAGAGGCCGTAGGAGAGTTCAGCGAACTGAGTCTCGTCCACGGGGCGCCCGGTCTCCCCCACGATCGTCGTCACCACGCGCTCGGCGTTGGCGGCCATCCAGTCGCGGGCGGCGAGCAGGACCTCGGCGCGGCCCTCGAACCCGACGGCCGCCCAGGTCGGCTGCGCCTCGCGGGCCGCGGCGACCATCCCGCGGACCTCCTCGGCGCCGAGCTCCGGGACCGTCGCGATCACGTCCCCGGTCGCCGGGTTGGTGACCGGGACTTGCCGGGTCGGCGCCTCCGTCACTGGGCCCGCGGACATCTCCAGCGCAGCCTATACGCCTCGACGCGTCCGCCCGGGCGGCGCGCGAGGATGTCGCCGTGGCAAAGACGGTAGTCCTGTCCGATCTGCACCTCGCCTCGAGCGGAGGGATCGATCTGCTGCGGCGCCCGGAGATTCGGGAGCGGCTCTGGGAGGCGCTCACGGGCGCGGACGAGGTCGTGCTCCTGGGCGATGCCGTGGAGCTTCGCGACCTACCGCTTGCCGCGTCCATCGACGCGGCGCGCCCCTTCTTCGATGAGCTCGGGGAGGTGCTGGGCGACGCGCAGCTCGTCGTCGTTCCCGGGAACCACGACCACCACCTCCTAGACGAGTGGTTCGAGCGCCGCCGCCTCGACGGCGCCGCGCCGCTGGGGCTCGAGCATCGCATCCGGGTGGAGGGCGGTCCGCTCGGGGAACTCCTGTCCGGCATGGCTCGAACGCGTGTCGAGCTCGCCTACCCCGGCGCCTGGCTGCGCCCCGGGATCTACGCGACGCACGGCCACTACCTCGATCGGCACCTCACGGTCCCCAGCTTCGAGCGGCTCGCCGTGGCAGCGGTCGAGCGGGTGATCGGCGGCCCGCCCGCGGCGACGGTGGACGAGCCCGGCGAGCACGAGGCTCCAGGCTCGGCGACGCCCGCCGACTACGAGCGAGTCCAGGCGCCCCTGTACTCATTTCTGTTCGCGCTCGCGCAGAGCGGCCTGCCCTCCCAGCGGCTCGGGGGCGCGAACCCGTCGGCGCGGGTGTGGCAAACGGTCGGCGGCGGCTACGGCCGGGCGGCGCGAATCCGAGGCCGGCTGCTCGGCAGCGTCGCGCTTCCGGGGGCCGTTGGAGTCGCGAACCGGCTGGGGCTCGGCCCCGTGAAGCCGGACCTATCCCCAGGCGCGATCTCCCGCGCGGGGCTTGCGGCGATGGGTCAGGTGGTTCGCCGACTCGGGATCGACTCCGACCACGTCATCTTCGGCCACACGCATCGGCGCGGCCCGCTGCGCGCCGAGGTCGGATGGCGGTTGGAGGGCGGCACGCGCCTGTGGAACACCGGCAGCTGGATCCACACGCCCTGGCTGCTCGGAAGGACCGCGGCCGACAGCCCCTACTGGCCGGGAACGATCGTCGTCCTCGAGGAAGGCCGCGGTCCGCAGCCGCGAAACCTCCTCGAGGACCTAACCAGGGAAGCGCTTCGGGGACCTACGCGACGACCTTGACCTCGATCGCCTTCGGACCCTTGGGCCCGTCCTCGGCCTCGAACTCGACCTTGATTCCGTCCGTCAGCCGTGTCCCATTAGATAGAGCCGTCTGATGGACGAACAGGTCCTGTCCGCCTTCGTCGGGGGTGATGAAGCCATAGCGCTTCTCCTCGTTGAACCACTTAACGGTGCCAGTTGCCATGCGCGTCCTCCGCGTTATTCGTTCCTTGAATGCCGCGGGGCTGCCCGGTGCGACCGTTCAACAACCGCCTCATCACACTATTTGCCCACACGGGCCTCTCATCAAGGTAACACTCGCGACGGGCCGTGTGGGCCGATTTCAATCGGCGCATTCGCGGCGGCCGCTCCATACGATCGCGCGCGCAGGGATGTCCGACTGGGAAGGATCCACAACCAAACTCGTTGAGGAGGTCGACTTGAGTCAGACGCACTACCGGAGGCAGGTCGCGGTATGCGGTTCGCTTCTCGTCTGTGCCGTAGCCATGCTCGCGGCGGTTCCCGTGAGTCACGCGGCAAGCTTCGGATCGCCAGTCGTCGTCACCGGTGACGATCTCGGCGAGCCGGGAATCGATGTCGCAAACGACGGGACGATCTACGTCAATGCGCCGACCGGCCTGCTCTCGAATCTGCCCGGCTCGCCGAGCGCCGTGTTTCGCTCGAC
>VAYL01000156.1:16493-32821 GCA_005884305.1 Actinomycetota bacterium | reverse complement strand
CGCCAGGCGATCGCAGATCTCCAGCACACCCTCGAGAGTCGCGCCGGCGGCGAGCGCGCGCGTGCCCGCGGCGTGGATCACGGGCCCGTCGGCGAGCGGGTCCGAGAACGGAACCCCCAGCTCCACGAGGTCCGCTCCCGACTCGGCGTAGGCGTCGGCCACGGCGAGCGAGGTGTCCATGTCGGGAAAGCCGCCCATCATGTACGGCATCAGCGCAGCACGCCCGTCGGAGCGGGCGCCCGCAAACGCCTCGCCGATGCGCTCGGCGCCCGCCGCGACCGCCTCAGCCATCGAGCTCGCCGAGGCGCTCCACGGCCTCGGCCAGGTCCTTGTCCCCCCGCCCGCTGAGACATACCAAATCAAAGCCCGCCGCCTGCTCCGCTCCCGCCCGAATACCTTGCCTTCGCCTTCGGCTCAGGCGTTTCTCTTGCGCTCCCGCGTCCGCGCCGGCGGGGTTACTGCCAGGCTCCGCATCCTTTAGAAGCCACGCGATTGCGTGGGCGGGCTCAGCGCCAGCTCCCGGAACGCCCGCAGCGCCTCGGCATCCGTCACGGCCTCGTAACGCGCGCGGCCCAAGTCGCGAAGCTGAGCATGCTCCGGCCCAACTCCCGGGTAATCGAGTCCGGCCGAGAGCGAGTGCGCCTCCAGGATCTGGCCCTCGGCGTCCGCCAGGACCGACGAGAGGGCTCCGTGAAGGACGCCGGTGCGGCCCGCCACGAGCGAGGCACCGTGATGTCCATCGAGCCCCTCTCCCCCCGCCTCGGTGCCGATCAGCTCCACGCCCTGGTCCTCGATGAACGCATAGAAGGTTCCGATCGCATTCGATCCCCCGCCGACGCACGCGATCACCCGCGCCGGAAGCTCGCCCTCCGCGGCGAGCGCCTGCTCGCGGGACTCGTCGCCGATCACGCGCTGGAGGTCACGGACAAGGGCCGGGTAAGGCGCCGGCCCGACCGCGGAGCCGATTATGTAGTGCGTCGTGCCGACGTTCGTGACCCAGTCGCGGATCGCCGCGCTCACGGCCTCCTTCAGGGTTCGCGCCCCCGCCTCCACCGGGCGCACCTCGGCGCCCAGCAGCCCCATCCGCTCGACATTCGGGGCCTGGCGCCTCATGTCCTCCGTGCCCATGTACACGACGCATTCGAGCCCCAGCAGGGCGCATGCGGTCGCCGCGGCCACGCCATGCTGGCCGGCGCCGGTCTCGGCGATGATCCGCTCCTTGCCCATCCGGCGGGCGAGGAGCGCCTGCCCGATCGCGTTGTTGATCTTATGTGCGCCGGTATGGGCCAGGTCCTCGCGCTTCAGGTAGACACGATGCCCGACGCGCTCGGACAACCGTGAGGCGAGATAGAGCGGCGTCGGACGACCCACGTAGTCATGAAGGAGCCCGTCGAGCTCCTCGCGGAAGCCCGCGTCGTCACGGGCCTCGCTCCACGCCGCGGTCAGCTCGTCGAGGGCCGGAATCAGCACCTCGGGGACGTAGCGGCCCCCGTAGGGGCCAAAGCGCTCTTCGACGGCGATCGCGCTCATGCCACACCTCTTGCGGCGGCTGCGCCGCCTGACATGCCAGTTTCGGTGCTAAAGCACCTCATGACACAAATGCCTGCGCGCGCTCCGCGAACGCCGCCATCAGCTCGTGATCCTTGATCCCGGGCTCGGACTCGACACCGCTTGCCACGTCGACGGCGAAAGGCCGCACGGTGGCTACCGCCTCGTCCACGTTGTCCGGGTTGAGACCGCCGGCCAGGATCAGTGGGACATCGGACTGGCGGTCGACGAGAAGCTCCCAGTCGAAGCTCTCGCCCGTCCCGCCCGGCGCGGCGGGACGGTGCGCGTCCAGGAGATGGAAATCCGTCCTATACGCCTCGGCGGCGCGCACGTCGGCCCTGCTGCGGACCCGGATCGCCTTGATGATCTTGCAGCCGGTGCGGCGCGCCGCCTCGCGGCAGAACGCGGCACCTTCGCCGCCGTGGAGCTGAAGCATCGTGAGCGACTCGTTCTCGGCCGCCACGGCGAGCTCGTCAAGCGTCGGGTTGACGAACACCCCCACCACCTCGAGCTCCCGCTTCAGAGCCGCCGAGATCTCAACGGCGGCGTCCGGCTCGCAGTACCGCGGGCTGTCGGGCCAGTGATTCAGCCCGATCGCCCAGGCACCCAGGCGCGCCGCCTCGAGGGCGTCCTCGGTACGCGTGATGCCGCAGAACTTGACCCGCATCCCGACAAGGTTACGGGCGCCCCGCCGGGTCGCGTGAGAGCGCGGTTACGGCTTGACGCTCGCGGGGCGGTTGCCCAGAGTGACCGAGACCGTGCGCTTCTGGCTGCCGTTCACCAGCGACAGCTCGACGGTGTCTCCCGGCTGCTTGGAGTTGATGTCGTCGATCACGTCGGTCATGGAGTGCACGCTCTTGCCGTCGATCGCGGTGATCACGTCCCCGCCCGGGTGGATTCGGGCGCCACCGACCGTCACCGTGGCGCTCGCGTTCCCGCCCTTCACGCCGGCCTTGTCTGCCGGTCCGCCGGGAGTGACGGCCTGGACCAGCGCGCCCTGGTCGACGGACAGGTTCAGGACGTGGGCGATCTGCGGAGTGAGATCGGTCCCGCTGATCCCGAGGTATGCATGCTGCACGGTGCCGTTCTGAAGGATCTGCTGGACCACGTTGCGGACCGAGTTGATCGGGATCGCGAAGCCGATCCCGACGTTGCCGCCGCCGTTGGGCGATTCGATCTGGGAGTTGATGCCGATCACCTGGCCCGCGGCGTTGATGAGGGGGCCGCCCGAGTTTCCGGGGTTGATCGCGGCGTCCGTCTGCAGGACGTTGTCGATCGTGAATCCGTTGGGCGCCTTGATCTGACGCTGTAGGGCCGAGACGATGCCCGAAGTGACCGTCCGATCGAGCCCGAAGGGGTTGCCGATCGCGACGACCGGATCGCCGACGTGCATGTCGCCGGAATTGCCGAGCTGAAGCGGGTGCAGCTGATCGGCGGGGGCATCCACCTTGAGGAGGGCGACGTCGGTGGACGGGTCCTTCCCCACCACCTGCGCGCTCACCGGCTGCGACGAGTCCGACTGGCCCAGGGTCACCTGAATCTTCGTCGCGCCCTCGACCACGTGCGCGTTCGTGAGGATGTGGCCGTCGTGGTCAAGGACGAATCCGGAGCCGGTCGCGGTGCCGCCGCCGCCACCGCCGAACGGGCTGAGCAGCGAGCTCGGCTGGGGCTTGGTCTGTGCCTGGATGAAGACGACACCGGGCCCGTCCTCCTGGTAGATCTGGTTGACGCTGAGCCCCTTGCCGTTCGACTGCGAGGTCGGTACCGGCGCGGGCGTCGGCGACAGCGCGCCGACGGTGGAGCTGGTGTCCTTGCCTGAGGAGTGGATCCACCCGGCTGCGATCGCGATCCAGCCGAGGAGGGCAACAATAAGGCCGCCGATGACGGCGGCGCCGAACGAGGTGCTTGCGAGTCGTCTTACGCTGTTCATCTCGACGGAAGAGGATGAGCAGGCTCGCTTAATGCCCGCTAACGGGCTCCTTCAGGCGTCCTAAGAAGTTAAAGGCGTGGGCGTCATTCTTCGGAGGCGCGCTCGAGGTAGTGCTCGCGCGTCGCCTCCTCGTCGCCGGTGAGCTGGCGGACGGCCAGCTCCGGCTCCTCGGCGCGCATCAGCGTCTCGCCGATCAGCACAGCATCGACGCCGATCCGCTCGAGCTCGTCGAGCTGCCCTCGGTGCGCATAGCCGGACTCGGAGACCACCGCCTTGCCTGCCGGCACGTCGGTCAACAGCCGAACGGTCGTCTCGACGTCCACGGTGAAGTCATCGAGGTCGCGGTTGTTGATGCCGAGGACGTCGACGTCGATCTCGAGCGCGCGCTCGAGCTCTGCCTCGTCGTGCACCTCCACGACGCAGTCGAGGTCCAGCTCCCGCGCCTGCGCATACAACCCTGCGAGCTCATCGTCGGAAAGGGCCGCGACGATGAGCAGGGCTGCGTCGGCGCCGTTGGCGGCCGATTCGAAGAGCTGGTACGGATCGACGACGAAGTCCTTGCGGAGAATCGGAAGGTCCGATGCCTCCCGGGCGGCACGCAGGTCGTGCAGGGAGCCGCCGAACTGGCGCTCCTCGGTGAGGATCGACAACGCTGCGGCGCCGCCCCGCTCATACGCGCGCACCGTGTCCGCCACTCCCACGCCGGGCCGCAGCTCACCCGCGCTCGGCGATCGCCGCTTGAACTCCGCGATGAGGGATAACCCGGGCCGCACGAGCGCCTCGCTGAACGGCCGCGCGCCCTCGCGGCCACCAAGCCGCGAGCGAAGCGTCTCGAGCGGGACCTCCTCCTGTCGCCGTCGCGCGTCCTCTCGCGCCCCGGCGACCAGCTCGTCGAGCGAACTCATCGGACCAACAGGCTACGACAGCTCGCCTGTCATGGCGACGAGCCGGTCCAGGACGTCCCGAGCCGCGCCCGAGTCGATCGACTCGCGCGCTCGTTCGATGCCGGCCGGTAGGTCGGCCGCCGCGCCGCCGACGACGATCGCCGCCCCGGCGTTCAGGAGGACCACGTCACGGGGAGGGCCGTCTTCGCCCGCGAGGATCCGCGTGACGGTGGCCGCGTTCTCATCGGGCGTGCCGCCCGTGATCTCGTCCGCGTCGGCCAGCGGGAACCCCAGGCCCTCCGGCTCCACGAACCACTCCTCGGTGCTCCCGTCCTTGACCTCGATGACGCGGGTGCGTCCCGCCAGCCCGATCTCGTCGACGCCCTCCTCACCGCGCACCACGAGGGCCCGCTCGCACCCCAGGCCGACGAGAGCCTCGGCAATCGTCTCCTGATAGGTGCTGTCGGAGACGCCCAGCAGCTGCCTGCTCGCCCCCGCGGGATTGGTGAGCGGACCGAGGAAGTTGAAGATCGTGCGGACCGCGAGCTCCTTGCGGACCGGCATCACATGCTTCATCGCGGCGTGGTGGCGCGGAGCGAACATGAAGCCAAAGCCGATCTCGTCGATGCAACGGGCGACCGCGGGCGGATCGAGATCGATCCGAACGCCCAGAGCCTCGAGCAGGTCGGCGGAGCCGGAGCGGCTGGTGCTCGAGCGGTTGCCGTGCTTGGCGACCGCGCAGCCTGCACCCGCGGCGACCAGAGCCGCCGTCGTGGAGATGTTGAAGGTCAAGGGCCCGCCGCCGGTGCCGGCGGTGTCGACCAGATCGTGCCGGCCAACGTCCACCGGAGCGGCCAGCCGCCGCATCGTGCGGGCGAGGCCGACCAGCTCGGCGACGGTCTCGCCTTTGGCCCGCAGCGCCACGAGGAATGCCCCGGTCTGGACCTCGGAGGCGCGGCCCTCCATGATCTCGTCGAGGACCGCCGAGGCGTGGTCGGCGGTGAGGTGCGTGCCGAATGCGACCGCGTCGATCGCGCGCGTGACGATCTCGTTGGGCATCAGTCGAGAGCAGGTAGCAGGGAGCAGGGAGAGTCGGCCAATGTTCTACCTGCCACCTGCCACCTGCTCGGATAGGAAGTTGCTGAGGATGAGCTTTCCCTGCGGCGTAAGTACCGACTCGGGATGAAATTGGACGCCCTCCGCCGGCAGCTCCCGATGCCGCACCCCCATCACCACGCCGTCGAACGACGCACTCAGCTCCAGCTCCGCCGGCAGGTCAGGGTCCGCCACGAGCGAGTGGTAGCGACCCGCGCGAAGCGGCGAGGGAAGCCCCGTCAGGACGCCTCGGCCGTCGTGCTCGACTTCGGCATCCTTGCCGTGAATCGGATCGCCGCGCACGGTGCGCCCGCCGAACGCCTCGACCATCGACTGGTGTCCGAGGCAGACGCCGAGGGTCGGAATGCCGGCCTCGGGGAAGGCGCGCGCGGCCTCGATCGAAATCCCAGCGTCCGCCGGCGTGCACGGTCCGGGTGAGATCACAAGGCGGTCCGGGCGACGATCGAGCAGCTCCGCAACCTCGCCCTTGTCGTTTCGAACCACCTCCGGCTGCGCCCCGAGCTCCCCCAGGTACTGGACCAGGTTGTAGGTGAAGCTGTCGTAGTTGTCGATTACGAGTACTCGCAAAAGCCGATCCCTCGAAGATCCAAGAGGTAGCAGGTAGCAGGTAGAGGCGAATCATCCGCGGATCTACCTGCTACATGCTGCCTGCTCTACTGCCAATCCGGCTGGCTCGCCGCGAGCTCCACGGCCGCGAACACGGCCTTCGCCTTGTTGACGCTCTCGCGATATTCGTAATCCGGCTTGGCGTCGGCCACGGTGCCCCCGCCCGCCTGGACGTGCACCATCCCATCCTTCACGACGACCGTGCGGATGTGGATGGCGGTGTCGAGGTCGCCGTTGAAGCCGAGGTAGCCGATCGCCCCGCCGTAGGAGCCGCGCTTGTGGGGCTCGAGCTCGTCGATGATCTGCATCGCGCGAACCTTGGGCGCCCCCGACAGCGTCCCGGCGGGCAGCACCGCGCGGAGGGCGTCCATTCCCGTGATCTCTCGACGATCATGAACTCGTCCACCTCGACCGAGCCGAATTCGCAGACGCGGCCGAGGTCGTTGCGCCCGAGGTCGACGAGCATCACGTGCTCAGCTCGCTCCTTGGGATCCTGAAGGAGATCCTCCGCCCGGCGCCGGTCCTCCTCCTCGCTCTCGCCGCGGGGATAGGTGCCGGCGATCGGTCGCGTCTCCACGCGGCGGCCGGTGACCTTCACGAGCGGCTCCGGCGAGGCGCCGGCGACCTGGAAGTCGCCAAAGTCGAGGAAGTACATGTACGGGGAGGGGTTGACGGTGCGCAGACCGCGGTAGATCGAGAACGCCTCCACCGGCGCCGGTGCGCTGAAGCGCTGCGACGGAACGACCTGGAAGGCGTCGCCGGCATAGATGTACTCGATGATGCGGCTGACGTTGGACTCGAACTCCTCACGCGTCATATTGGAGGTGAACTCCGCGACCTCGCGCCTGCTCTCGCGAGCCGCCCGTGGGACGGGCCCGCGCAGCCGCTCACGCAGGCCCGTGAGCGTGCGGACCGCACCCGCGTAAGCGGTGTCCAGATCGGTGTCCTCGTCGGTGAAGGCGTAGGCCATCAGGGTGAGCTCGTGGCGCATGTGATCGAAGGCCACCAGCACGTCGCTCACCATCAGAGCCATGTCGGGGAGGCCGATGGAGTCGGGATTCGGCTCGCCCAGAGGCTCGACCGTGCGGATCAGGTCGTAGCCGAAGATGCCGACGGCCCCGCCGGCGAACGGCGGCAGGTCAGCTGCGTCCGGGAGCTCGTAGCTCGCCAGGTAGCGGCTCACCTCGCCGTATGGATCGTCAATCTCGCGGATCGCGTGCGGCTCGGAGTCGGGCGCCATATCGCCGCGCCACTCGCGGAGCTCCCCGCCCGCGTAGCGCAGCACCGCGCAAGCGCCCCTGCTCCGCTGACTCGAGCAGAAAGCAGGGCCCGGAGCCGCGGAGCTTGAGAAACGCCGAAACGGGCGTCTCGCAATCGTCCACGAAGGTCATCCGGACGGGAATCGCATTCGCGTTCCTGGCGAGGTCGTGAGCCTCCTCCAGAGTCGGCCGGACGTCCGGCGCGAGCTCAGCCGCGACGGCCATTGAGTGTCTCCAGGACCGCGTTCAGCGGGATGCCGCGCGACAGCAGAAGGACCTGCAGGTGATAGAGGACGTCGGCGGCCTCCTCGGCCACACGCTCGTCGGACTCCCCCGCCGCCGCCGCGACGACCTCATCGGCCTCCTCGCGGACCTTGGCGCCGATGCGGGGGGGGTCGTCCAGAAGCTCGACGGTGTAGGAGCCGTCCGGCCTTCGGTCACGGCGGTCGGCAAGCGTTCGCTCGAGCACGGACGTCGCCTCGTATGCGACCGGTGCGGGCTCGCCGTCGACCGGCGCGGCATCGACCGCGGGATCGGCGGTGCCGTTCAGATCGCGGTAGAAGCACGACCTCTGGCCCGTGTGGCACGCCGGCGCGGCAGAGTCCACCAGCGCCACGAGGGCGTCGGCGTCGCAGTCGTAGCGGATCTGGCGCACGCGCTGAACGTTGCCGGAGGTCTCCCCCTTGTGCCAGAGCTCATCGCGCGAGCGGCTGTAGAAGTGCATCTCGCCAGTCTCGAGCGTCCGCCGCAGCGCCTCGGCGTTCATGTAAGCGAGCGTCAGAACCTCGCCGCTGGCGTAATCCTGCATCACGCAGGGCACCAGTCCGCGCTCGTCGAAGCGAACCGCCTCCAGTGGTTCCGCCGCGCTCATTTGCAGGAGTTTACGGTTGCCCCCACTTCGCGATTGTCGGATTTCCCGGCTATATGCCGATAAATCCGACAACTTTGGCCTCTGGGCTACTCGATCCCGATACGGTCGAGCAGGGTCTCGTCGCGGCGCCACCGGCGCCGGACCCTGACCTGGAGGTCGAGGAAGACGCGGGCGCCCAGATCGCGCTCGAGCTCCTTGCGGGCCGCGGTGCCGATGTCGCGGATCATCTTGCCGCCCTTGCCGACGACGATTCCCTTCTGCGATTCGGTCTCGACCCAGACCTGGGCGCGGATCTCCACCAAGCCGTCGTCCCGCGGCTCCGCCGATTCCACGACGACCTCCACCGCGTGCGGAACCTCGTCCCGGGTGCGGCGCAGAACCTGCTCGCGGACCAGCTCGGCGAGGTGAACCTCGCTCGGAAGGTCGTAACGATCCTCGGGCGGGTACAGAAGCGGTCCCTCCGGAAGGAGCGAGACGAGATGCTCGGTGAGCGGGTCCAGGCCGGCGCCGGTTTTTGCGCTCACGGGGAATACCTCGTCCACGGTGCCGAGCTCGGCCGCCGCGGCAAGCGCCGTCGCGGTCTCGCCGCGCCCGAGCCGATCGCACTTGTTGACCGCACAGCAGACCGGGGTGGAGTCGCTCGCGGCGAGCAGTGCCTTCGAGATGAAGCGATCGCCGGGGCCGACGCCCTGGACCCCATCGAGCACCAGGAGCGCCGCGTCGGCGTCGGCAAGCTCCTGCTCGACCCGGCGCTGCATCCGCGCAGTGAGGGTGTCGCGTGGCCGCTGCACGCCGGGGAGGTCGACGAGGATCATCTGCCACTCGCCGGCGGGATCCGTTGCGATCCCGCGGACGGCGCGACGGGTGGTCTGGGGCCGGTCGGAGACGATCGCGACCTTCGACCCGACGATCGTGTTCGCGAGCGTGGACTTGCCGACGTTGGGGCGTCCGGCGAGCCCGATGAACCCGGAGCGCGTCATCGGCCGCCGAGCTCGCGCATGACGGTCTCCTGGAGGCGGAGCATCTCGCCGTCGTCGGCCTCGTGGTCGAGCCCGCAGAGGTGGAGCACGCCGTGCACCGCGGCCTCGGTCACGTCCGCCGCATGCGCGGGGCAGATGACGACGTCGCCCAGCTCGCGCGGCCCGGCGACGGCGCCGGCCTCGTCGATTGGGAACGATAGGACGTCGGTCGGCTCATCCACACCGCGGTGCTCGCGGTTGAGGCCACGAATTCGCTCCTCGTCCGCGAGCTCGACGGACAGGTGTCCCTCGGCGATTCCGGCGGCTTGGAGGCTCGCCCGGACGACCGACCGGAGCTCGGCCGGCACGTCCGAGAGATCGAGCTCGGCGGAACTCAATCGCGTGACTGGCTGGACTTCTCGTACTCGCCGTAGGCGGCGACGATGCGCTGCACGAGCTCGTGGCGCACCACGTCCTCGCCGCCGAAGCGGACGAACGAGATGTCGGCGACCTGCGCCAGGATCTCCCCGATCACCACGAGGCCGGAGCGCTGGTCCCGCGGCAGGTCGATCTGCGTGATGTCGCCGGTGACGACCATCTTCGACCCGAATCCGAGCCGCGTGAGGAACATCTTCATCTGCTCCGGGCTCGTGTTCTGAGCCTCGTCGAGGATGACGAAGGAGTCATTCAGGCTTCTACCCCGCATGAATGCCAGCGGCGCGACCTCGATGATCCCGTTCTCGAGGTAGGTGCTGACGCGCTCCGGGTCGAGCATGTCGTAGAGGGCGTCGAAGAGCGGCCGCAGGTACGGATCCACCTTCGCCTGGATGTCGCCGGGAAGGAAGCCGAGCCGCTCGCCCGCCTCCACCGCGGGACGCGTGAGGATGATGCGGTTCACCTCGCGGGCATCCAGGGCGGCGACGGCTCTCGCGACCGCCAGGAAGGTCTTGCCGGTTCCGGCAGGCCCGATGCCGAAGGTGACGGTGTGGTTGCGGATTGAGTCCACGTAGCGCTTCTGATTGACGGTCTTCGGCGCGACCTTCATGCCGCGGTGGCGCCAGATGACGTCCTCGAGGATGTCGGCGGAGCTCTGGCGTGCGTCAATCGCACCCGAGACCGTGCCGAGCGTCGAGGGCGCGACCTCGTGGCCGCGTTCGATCAGTCCAACCAGCTCGTCGACAACCACCGCCGCGTCGCGCACGTCACCCTCGGAGCCGTCGAGCGTCAGCACGTTGCCCCGGAGGTGAACATCGCAGCCCACGCGGTCCTCGAGCTCCCGCAGGACGGAGTCCTCCGCCCCGGCCAGCTCCGCGGCCACCGCATTGTCGAGAGTGAGCTGCCTGCGCGCCAACGAGCTAGCTCAGGCGCTCCCGTACCGCCGCGCTCACGCGCCTGCCGTCGGCACGCCCATCGACCTTGGGCATGACGACGCCCATCACCTTGCCCATGTCCTTCGCCTCCGATGCGCCGGACTCGGCGACCGCGGAGTCCACCAGCCGGGCAAGCTCGTCGTCGCTGAGCTCGGCCGGCAGATAGCCGCCGATCAGCTCCGCCTCGGTCTCCTCGGCCGAGGCGCGGTCGTCTCCACCACCCTCGCGAAACGCGCTGGCGGCCTCGAGGCGGCGCTTGCGCTCGCGGCGCAGGACCGCGACCTCGTCGCCCTTGCCCTCCTTCGCCTCCTGCTGCAGGGCATTCGCGATCATGCGCAGCGCGCCGACCAGGTCGCGGTCCCCGGCCTTCATCGCATCGCGCGTGTCCTGCTGGACACGCTCGAGAATGGTTTGCCTCGCCATCGATTTCAAAGGGTAGCCGCGGGCGGCCCCTCGATTTCGACGCGCTCGACCTCGCCGAGGGGCATCTGAAGGAAGCGCGTCCCGAGCTCGCGGAAGGACGCGATGTCGCCGGTACAGAGAAAGCGGTAGGTGCCCTCGCCACGGTTGCCGGTCGCGATCCCGCCCGCCTTCAGCGTGCGTTGCGCGGCGGCCGCCAGTGCATGACCCGCCGTCACCAGGCGAACGTCGCGCCCGAGCATCCGCTGGAGCATCGGCGCCACCAGCGGATAGTGGGTACACCCGAGGATCAGGGTGTCGATGCCCGCCTCGCGCAAAGGCGCGCAGTACGAGCGGACTGTCTCGATCACCTCCTCGTCGAACGGAAACCCGTTCTGGATGATCGGAGCGAGCCGCGGCGCCGAGATCTCGACGACGTCGAGCTCCGGGTGTCCCGCCGTTTCCTCGAGCGCGATCCGGTAGGCGCCGCTCTCGACCGTCGTCGGCGTCGCGAGCACCCCGATCCGGTGTGAGTCCGAGATCGCCGCCGCGATCTCGGCCTCCGGGCCGACGACGGTCAACACCTCCACCCCGTGCTCGGCCGCGACGTCCCGCGCGACGTCCGCGCCGGCCGCGGTCGCGGAGTTGCACGCCACCACGAGGAGCTTCGCGCCGCGGCCCAGCAGGAACTCCACCAGGTGCGCGATCCGCGGCCGCAGCCAGTCCGGAGACTTGTTGCCGTACGGGAACCCCTCGGTGTCGCCCAGGTAGAGGTAGTCCTCCTCGGGCAACGACACCAATAGCTCGTGCAGGACAGTGAGGCCGCCGATTCCGGAGTCGAAGACGCCGATGGGAAGCCGGGAGCGCTCGTCGTTGCTGGGTTCGTCTGTCTGTAGATCCGTCAGGGCTTTACGACCATGAAGAAGATCGTGACGGCGACGATCAACCCGGCGAGCTGGCCGACGCGGGCCATCTGAGCCGAAACCTTGCGGTACTCGTGGCTCAGCTCACCGCCGCCGGCAGTGAGGTCTCGCTCCGCCAGCTCGATCGCCTTGCGGGTCCGTGGGACGAAGAACCCGCCGACCAGTCCGAACAGGATCGCGATCGCGACGAAGCCGACCTGCACCCACGACTCGCTGGCGCTGATGTCTCCCTCAGCCAGGAGGTAGAAGCCTGCCGCGAGCACTACGACCATCGCCAGCGTCACCAGATAGCGATTGGTGAGGTTGACCGCCTTCAGTACCGCGGGGACGGCATTCGGCGCCTTTGTCTCGGCGAAGCCGATGAAGATCCCGTAGCCGAAGGTCGGCCCGAAGGCGAGGACGACCGCGAGAACGTGGATGAACAGGCCCACGTTGTAGGCGGTGACGTCGGCGACCACGGCCCGGACGATAACGACCAGCCCCGATCTTCAACCGATAGGCGGGAAATCAACCGTCTACGTGCATTTCATGACGCTCGCGCGTCAGCGGGCGAGCAAAAGGCACGCCCAATCGCCCGATGCGCGACGCTCCTGCTCGCGTAGGTCCACGGCTGCGAATGCGTCGGCCACCTCATCCACCTCGGAGACGAGCAACCCAGAGCAGACGACGCGTTCGGGCCGGCCCTCGATGCGAGAGGCAACCTCAGGAAGCAGCGGAGCGGTCAGGTTCGCCACGACGGTCGGCGCGACCGGTGCGGGCTCGCGCCTCAGATCCACCCGCACGAGCTCCATGTCCACGCCATTCGCCTCGGCGCTCGCCCTCGCCGCCTCCAGCGCGGGACGCTCGTGGTCGCAGGCGACGACCGGCGCGAAACCGAGCTTCGCCGCCGCGATTGCCAGCACCCCCGAGCCCGTGCCCCAATCTGCGATTGGCCCGTGAGCCAGCCCGGCGGTGTCCAGCCCGAGCAGCAGCTCAAGGCACATCCGCGTCGTCGGATGGGCGCCCGTGCCGAACGCCTGGCCGGGATCGACGACCACGTCGATCGTGCCGGGTTGCGGATCGGCCCACGAAGGCCGGACGAGGATCCGCCCGCCGACGAGTACCGGCTCGTGGAAATCCTGCCAGCGGTCGGCCCAGTCGTCCGGGACCTCCTTCGAGGTCACCTCGACGAGCCCGTCGCCGGCCGCAGCCTGCAGATCCGGAAGCGCGGGGAGTTCGCCGGGGGCGCCGTAGATCGCGTATTCGATCCAGCCTGGACCCGTCTCCTCCTCGACGCCTCCGGGCGCCAGCTCGACGAGGTGGGCGAGGACGAGCTCGGCGAGGTCTGGGCGGCAGCGAACCGCGAGCCGGATCAACGCCGGCGCCG
The DNA here is from genome assembly GCA_005884305.1 of Actinomycetota bacterium. Lineage (GTDB taxonomy): Bacteria > Actinomycetota > Thermoleophilia > Solirubrobacterales > 70-9 > AC-56. The sequence continues at coordinate 19,590 of VAYL01000156.1, read as the reverse complement.
AGAGCGGCGGCCGAACGGCCCGCGCCCTTCGCGCCGCCCGCCCTCCGGCCCGAGCGCTTCGTCGAGCTGCCGCGCCAGCTCACGCTGCTCCTTGGTGAGGCGCGTGGGCACAAACGCGTCCACGAGAATGTGCTGATCCCCCCGGCGGCCGCCGCGCAGCGACGGAAGGCCGACCCCCTTCAGGACGATCCGCTCGCCGGACTGCGAGCCCGCGGGGATCTCCACGTCCCTGTCTCCGTCAAGCGTGGCGACGGTGACGGTGCCGCCCAGCATCGCGCGGGTCACCGACACTTCCACAACCGACACGAGGTCCTGTCCGTGGCGCTCGAACCGGTCATCGTCGGCCACCACGACCTCTACGTAGAGATCTCCGGCGGGTGCCCCGGTCTGGCCGGCATGGCCGGCACCGGTGACGCGGATGCGCTGGCCGGACTCGATGCCCGCCGGCACATCGAGCTGCCAGGTCCGCTCACGGACCACACGGCCCTCACCGCCGCACTCGGAGCACGCCTTTTCAGGAACCCGTCCGCGCCCGCCGCAGGTCGGGCACGGGCCGCTCCGGACGAGCTGACCGAAGACGGTCCGGCTCACCTCGCGAACCTCGCCGACGCCTCCGCACGTCTCGCAGGTGCGGATCTCCGTGCCTAGCTCGGCACCGCTCCCGTCGCAGCGCTCGCACGCCGAGGCACCCTCGAACGTGACGTCCCGGGTGGTCCCGCTGAGCACCTCCTCCAACGTCACCTCTACCTGTGCGGCGACATCCCCGCCGCCGGTCGGCCCCGACCGGGTGAACCCGAACAGGTCGTTGAAGAGCGGATCTCCGCGGCCGAAGAACGCCGAGAGCACGTCCTCGAAGCTGCCGAAGGCGTCCGCCCGCGGCGCCCAGCCGCCGGAGCGGAGCCCCTCGTGACCGAAGGTGTCGTAGGTGCGCCGGCGCTCCGGGTCCGATAGCACCTCGTAGGCCTCGGCCGCCTCCTTGAACTTCTCCTCGGCCTCGGGATCGTGGCGGTTGACATCCGGATGAAGCTCGCGCGCCAGGCGGCGAAACGCCTTCTTGATCTCGGCCTCGCCGGCGCCGCGTTCGACGCCAAGGACCTCGTAGTAGTCCCTCTTCACCGTTGGCATCCGGAACTAGCCCTCGTAAACGGTTTCGAAGAATCGAGATAGGCGGCCGGCGGCGTCACGGACGGAGTCGATCGCGGTCGCGTAATCCATCCGCAGCGGGCCGACGACTCCGACGGTTCCCAGATTGCGGTAGCCGAGCCCGTAATTCGCACCCACGACGCTCACCGAGCGGAGCTCGGGCGCCGGGTTCTCGTCTCCAATCCACAGGAACACGGACCGCTCCTCGAGAGCCGAGCGCAGCACCTGGAGGAGGTTCGCCCGGCGCTCCAATCCACGCATGAGCGCATCGGCGTGAGGCAGATCCGCGGCGTGGTCCTCCGAGAGCAGGCGCGCGGCCCCCTCGACGTAGAGATCCGCCTCCGCGCGCTCCTCGAGTCCCGTGAAGGCATCGTCAATCTCCGCGATGAACCCCGCCTCGCTCGCGCCCAGCTCGGAGTCGGCGAGCCGGTTGGCGATCATCCTGGAGCCGAGGCCGAGGCCGCTCATCCGCTCGTTCAGATAGCTGGACGCCCATTTGACGAGACCGGGATCGAGCGCCTCGTCGAACGTGAAGACACGCTTGGTGACCGCGCCGTTCGACGCGATCACCACAACCATTACGACCCGCGGCTGGAGCTGGAGCACCTCGACGCGGTGGATGTGGGCCGTGGCGGGCGGCGGGGCCGTGGCGAGCGCGAGAAGGTCGGTCATCCGAGAGAGCTCCGCTGTCGTCTCCCGCATCGCCTCGTCCACCTCGCGGCGCATCTGGCCGACATCCAAGCGCGGCCCGACGGCCGTGAGCACCCGCGGCCCGGATGCGAGCAGCGAATCCGCGTAGAAGCGGTAACCGGCGTCCGTTGGAACGCGGCCCGCCGACGTGTGCGGATGGTTCAGGTAGCCGGCTCGCTCGAGCTCCGCGAGCTCAGCCCGCACGGTCGAAGGGCTCCACTCGACATCGGGGCGTTCGGCGATGATCTTCGACCCGACCGGGCGGCCGGAGTCGAGGTACGACTCGACGACCAGGCTGAGAATCCGCTGCTGGCGCTCGGAGAGCATGGCAGTGATTCTAGGTGGCGACTTTGTCGCCACAGAGGCATGTGTGAAGCGGGATCTCGAGCAATGAGGAGCGGACTTGCTCGTGCTTACTCATCGAATCACTCTGCGGGGCGCCTGAAGCGAACGCGGAAACTGGATGCGCTCCCCTACTTGCCCGACCCCGTCTGCGGCACGGCGACGACGGAACGTCTACTGCAGCTCCAGCTCGGCCTCCGCGTTGCGGATGATGCGGTTGTCGCCCTGTGCCGCCTCCGTCTCGGTCACGACGCGCCCGTCGCTTGCATCCTTGACCGTCGACGTGACGAGGATCTCCTGCTCCGGCATCCCCATCCCGCGAAACTGGACGGAGAGCCGGCGCAGCGCCCGCGGGTCGCCGGCCGCCTCCGTGTGTGCGCGGGCGACTTGGGCCATCGAGTAGAGCCCGTGAAGGATGTTCCCTGGAAGGCCCACCGCCTTCGCGAACTCGGGATCGATGTGGATCGGATTGAAGTCACCCGATGCGCCCGCGTAGCGGTGCGGGAGGTACTTGTCCGGGGTGACTCTCAGCTCCGGCAGCGATTCGCCCGCCTTGACCTGGCTCAGGTCGGCCACCTCAGACTCCCCTCACGATGTTGGTCCACGTGCCGCGGACCGTCAGCTTGCCGTCGGCGTTGGTCGATTCCGACTGGAAGACGTAGAAGCCGCGGCCGTCCTTTTCGAAGACATCGGCCAGCCGCGGCTGGGTCGTGATCACGTCGCCGGCGCACACGGGCTCGCCCCACACGAACTCCTGGCTTCCGTGAACCATGGCCGCCAGATTGATGCCGACCTCCGGGTCGAGCACCGCCGGCCCCATCGCCGGCGCGCTGTAGACGACGCAGAACATCGGCGGTGCGACGACGTCGCGAAATCCAGCTGCCAGCGCGGCCTCACGATCGAGGTGGACGGGGTTCGTCTC
>VAYL01000156.1:13742-16473 GCA_005884305.1 Actinomycetota bacterium | reverse complement strand
CGGCTGCCACTGCTTGCCGACTGCGTCCTTGTTAACGGTCATGTTGGGCCGGCGCCGTAGGGCGCCGGAAGAGGCATATGTCGTTTCATGAGTGTGGAGGCGGGGAGTCTATGCAGGACGCTCGGCGCGCCAGCCCTCGATCGCGTCGAGCGCGCGCTGCCTGGCCGCGTAGAGGTGCATGCGGCTCAGCTTGCCGTTCGTCGCCTCGAAGGCCCAGAAGACATCCATCTCGACATCGACCCCGCTGCCGGCCCCCCGTGCGACCTGGTGCGTATCGACGAGGATGGCGTGCTCGCCGATGGTCTCGATCGAGCGGGCTTCGATCCGATACTCATCCCACGCCTCGCGCCAGTCCGTGCTCCACCGCATGAAGCCATCGTGGCCACTGAACGAGCCGGCGTTCAGGAGCTCGTCGTCGGCGTACACCTCGACGTCGGGGTGGAGGAGAGCCACGACCGCTTCGTAGTCGCCAGCGTTATAGGCCTCGAAGCCACGCCTCGTCAGCTCGATGTTTCGCTGCTGGATATGTGACGCACCACTAGCTTCCATCGAGCTCCAGCACCGACAGGAAGGCCTCCTGGGGATCTCCAGCAGCTTGCGCTTGCGCGTTACGTCGCCGCCGTAGAGCTTCGCCGTCACATCCTTGCGCAGCGCCTTCACGGTCTCCCGGGCCAGCACCCGCGAGCCGGTGGCGGCCTGCACCGGCACGTCGAAGAGCTGGCGCGGGATCGTCTTCTGCAGCCGCTCGACCAGGGCGCGGCCTGCGCGGTACGCGTCATCGGAGTGGACGATCAGGCTGAGGGCGTCCACCCGGTCGCCCGCGAGCAGCACGTCGAGCTTGACGAGGTCGGACTCGCGGTTTCCGATCTGCTCGTAGTCGAGTGAGGCGTAGCCGGCGGTGCGCGACTTCAGCTGGTCGTAGAAGTCCAGGACGATCTCAGCGAGCGGCAGGTCGTAGCGAAGCTGCACCCGCTCCGGCGATAGGTAGTGCATATCCACGTGAGTGCCGCGCCGCCCCTGGCACAGCTCCATGATCGCGCCGACGTAGTTGGCGGGCGAGATGATCGTGGCCCGGATGTAGGGCTCGAGGATCCGTTCGATGGATGCCGGATCCGGCATATCGGCGGGGCTGTGGACCTCGACCCGCTCCTCTCCGCGCAGCTCCACCTCGTAGCTCACGTTGGGCGTCGTTGCGAGCAGCTCGAGGTCGTATTCGCGCTCGAGTCGCTCCCGCACGATGTCCATGTGCAGCAGGCCGAGGAACCCGCAGCGAAACCCGAAGCCCAGGGCCTGCGAGGTCTCCGGCTCGAAGCTCAGCGCAGCGTCGTTCAGCGCCAGCCGGTCGAGCGCGTCGCGGAGGTCCTCGTAGCGATCGGTGTCGATCGGGAAGAGGCCGCAGAAGACGACCGGCTTCACCTCGCGGTAGCCCGGGAGCGGCACCGATGCCGGACGCTCTTTCGCGGTAAGCGTGTCGCCCACGCGCAGGAGGGCGACGTCCTTGATCCCGGTGATCACGTAGCCGACCTCCCCGGCCGCCATGCCGTCGGCGGGGCGAGGCCGCGGCGTGAAGAACCCGATCTCATCGATCTCCGCCTCGGTCCCGGCCTGCATGGCCACGATCCGCTCACGCTTATGGAACTCGCCGTCCATCAGCCGGACGTAGGCGACGACGCCGCGGTACGGGTCGTACTCCGAATCGAAGATGAGGGCGCGTGGCGGCGCGGCGGGGTCGCCCTCCGGCGGCGGGATGCGCTCCACGATCGCCTCGAGCACCTCCGGCACTCCCTCGCCCGTCTTCGCCGAGATGCGCAGCACGTCATTCGGATCGCCGCCGATCAGGTCGGTGATCTCGGCGGCGACGCGCTCCGGCTCGGCGCTCGGCAGATCGACCTTGTTCAGAACTGGAATCAGCTCCAGGCCGGCCTCGACGGCCGCGTAGGTGTTCGCAACCGTCTGCGCCTCCACGCCCTGGGCGGCGTCCACCACGAGGAGCGCGCCCTCGCACGCGGCGAGGCTACGCGAGACCTCGTACGAGAAGTCAACGTGGCCCGGAGTGTCGATCAGATGCAGGTGGTAGGTCTCGCTGTCGCGCGCCGTGTAGGAGACCCGCACGGCTTGGGCCTTGATCGTGATTCCACGCTCACGCTCGAGCTCCATCGAATCGAGCACCTGCGGCCGGTGGCCGCGGTCGACGGCGCCCGTCAGCTCGAGGAAGCGGTCGGCCAGCGTCGATTTGCCGTGGTCGATGTGGGCGATGATCGAGAAGTTCCGGATCCGGTCCATTCGTCAGCGATGAGTATGGCGAGCGACTCGCGGGGTTCAGGCCCGGCGCCGGAGGAGACGCCAAATCTGGTGCGCCTCGGGAATGCGGAAGGCCGTGATCGCCGCCGCGTAGACGAGTGCCCCGGTGCCCAGCGCGGCGCCCAGAGAGACGATCTGCGCCGCCAACCCTCGCCCGAGCACTTGGTCCAGGATGTACCAGACGCCGTAGCTCACGCCGGCGAGCGCTGCGGCGGCGGCGCAGACGCGAGCCGTGGTCCAGGTGAGCCGGCCCAGCTCAAGACGCCCGAGCTGCCGGCGCAGCACAGCCGTCTGGGCGAAGACGCTCACCGCCGTCGCGATGACGGTGGCGGCCACGATCCCGCCGATCCCGAAGGGCGAGTAGAGCGCCGCTGCCGCCGCCGCCGTGATCGCGAGGTTGACTCCCGAAATCGCCGTCGGGACCCAAGGC
>VAYL01000156.1:11752-13449 GCA_005884305.1 Actinomycetota bacterium | reverse complement strand
AGGCCTTGTCGATCGAGGCTCGGGCGCTCTCGCTGAGGAGCGATCCGAAGATGCTGTTGATGAGCAAGGTGAAGTTGATGAGGCCAAGGCTCAGCGTCACCGGCAGCATGAGGAGAAGAGCCCGTCGGACGTCGGGGTTTCGCCAGGCGAACTCCCACGCGAGCTTGAACGGCGTGTTGCGCAAATCCCACGTGGGGATCGCGAGCTGGATGGCGGTGCCCACCAGCACGCCGATCGCATAGGCATAGATCCGGTCCTGGCCATGAAAGAGCGGCTCCAGGCCGACGAGCACGCCGATTATCGCCACGTTCCAGAAGAAAGGGGAGATCGCAAACGCGCCGAACCGGTCGTAGCTGTTGAGGATGCCCACGACCATCCCCGTGACACCGAGCATCATCAGGATCGGGAACAGGATCTGGGAGAGCGTCACGGTCAGGTGCTGTGGCACGTCGGACCCGACGAACAGCGGCATGAGATACGGCGCGATCACGACGAAGAACGCCGTGATGCCGGTGAGCACGAGGCCGACGAGGAAGATGAGGGTCGAGGCGAGCCGGAACGCTTCCTTGAACTCGCGCTTCTGGAGGTGCTCCGTGAACACCGGCACGAATGCGGCCTGGATCGCCGCGTCGGCGAACAGGCTGCGGACGAGATTCGGCACCTGGAAAGCGATCGTGAATGCGGACATCGCGCCGCTGACCCCGAAGTAGGCGGCGGCAACGACCTCGCGGACCAGCCCCGCGATCCGCGAGAGGCTGGTCGCCACCGAGAAGAGCGCCGTGGACCGGGCGAGTCTTCCCCTGCGCGCTTCGGCGGACTCGCTCGCCACCATCGCGGCCTCGACCCCGGGATCCTCCGCGGCCACGATGTCGACCGGGCCCGGATCGAGCCTGGGCCGCGGGCGGACACGGCCGCCGTAGAGGTGCTCGCGCACCCGGCGCTCGTCGTCGGCTCGGCTGGAGGGACCGTCCGGGGGCATCACGAAGCCGGGGAGAACGCGGGTTCCCCGCAGGGGCTAGCTATATTGGCCGCTCGCCCCATGGCCAATATCGCGTCACAGATCAAGCGCAACCAGCGCACCGAGCGCGAGCACGACGAGAACCTGCGCATGCGCAGCACGGTGAAGACGCACTTCCGCCGGCTCGAGCAGGCGGCACAGGCGGGGGATGCCGAAGCGACGGCGCGGGAGCACCGGGAGCTCATAGCTCGGATCGACAAAGCGGTCCAGAAGGGTGCGCTGCATACGAACAATGGGGCGCGCAAGAAGGCCCGCGCCGCTCGACTGGCATCCGGCAACTCCGCGTAGCGTCGCCCGGACGCCCCGATCGCAACCCGCCGCGCCTGACTAGCCGAACGCACCGGTGCCCGCGCCCGCCGCTCGCAGCACGGCCAGCGTGAGCGCCACATCATCCGGGTATTCCGAGCCGCCGCGGGTCCACCACTCCAGGTCCGCGATCGCGCAGGTCGACGCCCTGAGCCCTGCCGCAGGGGTCCCGCGCACGCTGCGAACCAGCATCTTCGCGGCGTATGGATGCATACGCAGCTTCGACTCCACGTCCTTGGCGGCCGCGCCGCGCTCGAGCTCGGAAGCCGCGAGCTGCGCATCCCGAAGCCTGCGAGCCGCCTGATAGACGATCGACGAGATCGCGGCGCCCTGCGCGTTGAGCCGCTCGGCGGCGCGGAGGGCACTGGCCCTG
>VAYL01000156.1:11207-11719 GCA_005884305.1 Actinomycetota bacterium | reverse complement strand
CCATCGCCTCCAGGTCCTCCGCGGAGACCTCGCCGTCGGGCCCCGCCCAGACGGACAGCCGCTCGATCTCGGTCACGAGGCGCATGGTGCTCTCGCCCAGACGGTCGACCAGCAGGCGGGCCGCGTCGGCGTCGAGCCGAAAGCCGCGGCTGGCGGCCTCGGCGACCAGCCGGGCCGGGAGCTCCCTGGCCTTCGGGGCGTCGTACCGCAGAACCTCACCCCCCGCCTTGGTCACCGCATCGGGTAGGGCCTTCGGGGCCTTGACCTTGGGGGGCGACTCCCGCGCTATCAGTGCGAGCGTCACGTCAGGCGGAAGATCGGCGAGCGCGGACGCCGCGGCCGAGGCCTGCTTCGCCGTCCAGCGCTCGACGCCGTCGGCGACCAGATAGCGCCGTTCGGCCATCAAGGACATCGAGGGGATCGCCCCGATCAGGGCGTCGGGGTCGGGGGGTGCCTCACCCGATCCGAAGCTCTCGAGCGCGCCCGGCCCGCCCTCGCGCTCGGCGCGCGTT
>VAYL01000156.1:1683-11110 GCA_005884305.1 Actinomycetota bacterium | reverse complement strand
CGGCTGCCGCCGCTCCCGAAGAACCTCGCTTCACGACGCAGCTAGTCGGTCTCAACCTCCCAACCCGACGCGGTCACGTCGATTTCGACGTCGCCGTCCCGATCGGTACGGAGCGTCGGGACGCCGTGCTGTGCCAGCGTCGCGATCGTGGCGGGAGTCGGATGCCCATACGGGTTCTCCGCGCCGACCGAGATGACGGCGAGATGCGGGACGGTTCGATCGAGGAGCGAGTCCAGCCCGGCGTCGTCGGAGCCGTGGTGGGCCACCTTCAGAACGTCGATCGGCCCAGGGTCCATCGGCACGGCCTCGGCCTCGGCGTCGGCGGTCAGGAGCATCGAGAACGAGTGCCAGCGGGCGAGCATCACGATGGCTGTCAGGTTTGGATCGCCCGCCGGCCCGTCCGACGCAGCCTGGGACGGCCACTCGACCTCCAGGTGGAGCGCGCCTGAATCGATCTCCGAGCCCTCCGAGACTCCCAGCGTTCGCACGTGCGCGAATCGCGCGGCCCGCAGGAAGTCCGGGGCCGGGTGAGCGTAGATCACCCGGTGGACCGGGAAGCCCCCGTACAGCAACTCGTCGATTCCGCCCACGTGGTCGGACTGGTCGTGAGTGACCACCGCCGCGGCGAGGCCGGTGACACCCTCGGCCTTCAGGTGGGCCGCCAGGTCGTCGCCGGGCGGTCCGCCGTCGACGAGGATCGGCGCGCCCTTTGCGGGCTCGAGCAGGATGGCATCGCCCTGGCCGATGTCCATGACGACGACCCGAAGGCCCGGCGGCGGCCCGCCGGCACCCGGCGCGGACGCTCCCCACAGGCCGATGAGCGCGACGGCCACGACGGTTGCGACGAGGGCGAGCCTCGCCGCGCGCGGCGGGCTGGCGACCCCGCGACGGCGTCGCAGGAAGGCAAGCAGGAGGCGCGCACCGGCGCCCAATGCGACGTAGGCCGCCGCCACCGAGGGCCAGTTGGGTAGCTCGATCCCGACCTGCGCCCAACCCGGCGCGGCGAGCCAGTGCGCGATCTGCGCCACATAAGCCGCAAGAAGACCCGCGATGGCGGTGAGCGGCTCGACCGGAACGCCGGGAACCTGACCGACGATCGACGCGAGCATCCCCAGCCACATCATCGGCGCAACCGCGGGAAGGGCGAGCAGGTTGGCCGGCAGCGAGGCGAGCGACACCGTCCCGAACGTGTGCGCGAACAGGGGCGCCGTCATGAGCGTTGCGGCGGTCGTCACCCCGGCGCCCTCGGCGAAGGCGCGGCGAGCGGGAGACGGTGGGGCCGCGCGCACCTCCCCCGAGCCCGCGATCAGCTCGGCGATCGGCCGCGCGAGCAGCAGGATCCCGGTCACGGCCGCGAAGCTGAGCTGCCAGCTGACGTCGCCCGCCGAGCGGGGGTTCAGCAGGAGCGTGACAGCGACGGCCAGCAGCAGCGCGTACCAGCGCCACCGGGGCCTGTCCGCGAGCATCGCGACGACCCCGGCGGCGCCCATGATCCCGGCTCTCTGGATGGACGGACCGGCTCCGGTGACCGGTACGTAAACGGCGATGAGCGCGAGCAGGGCAACGAGACGGATCCTCAGACCGACCCCAGCCAGCCCCAGGAGCCAGGCGCCGAGGATGGCGAGGAGCATCACGCAGTCGCCCGATACGGCCAGCAGGTGCGCGAGCCCCGAGCGCTTGAAGTCGTCGACGGTCGCCGGATCGATGCGATCGTCCTCTCCCAGGATGAACCCGCGCAGAAGGTCCGATTCGGGGTCAGGGGTGCCGCGCTCCAAGGCCGAATCGGCTCGGTCTCGGATCCCGTCGATGGTCCCGGTGAGCCCGCCCCGGCGCTTGCCGGTCAGGGTGATGCGATCCGCGCGCAGCACCTCGCTGATGCCGTATCGCGCGAGGTAGCCTGCCTCCCAGTCGGGCGGCGACGCGAGGGTGCCCGTCGCGATGATCTCCCGGCCGACCGGGAGGTCGTCGACGGGCTCGTGGGCTTCGACGGCGAGCTTGCCGTCGGCCGTCTGGATCCGGACCGTGACGTCCCCGTCACCCCGCTTGGGAACCGCGGTGACGAAGCCGCGCGCCGTCGCCGCTCGCCCGGTCGGCCCGGCGAAGGCGCCGGCATCGATCGCCCGGAGGCGCATCGCCCCGAGCGACAGGCCTGCAACGGCCGCGGCGAGCCCGACCAGCGCCACCTTGATCCAGCGGGCGCGACCGCCGGGCGAAGGTGTGAGCGCAAGAGCGGCCGCCGCCGCGAGCGCGAACCCGAGGAGGAGCCTGGCCGACGCTGGGGCCGGCTCGGGCGCGACGGGCGAGGAGGCGAGCCCCAGGGCGAGGCCACCGATGAGCGCGAACCGCCACCCGGCGTGCCTCAGCCACGCGGCGTTCGAATCCACACCTAGGGCTGGAGACCCGACCGCAGCGTCTCCAGCGTCGCCGGGCCGATCCCGTCGATCTGATCGAGCTGGTCGATCGAGGAGACGCCGCCGTGCTGGTCGCGGAACTCGATGATCTTCTGCGCCGTCACGGGACCGATGCCCTCGATGGTGTCGAGGTCATCCACGGATGCGGATCCCAGGCTGATCGGGCCCGTCTGCTCGCCCGGGGTCGCGCCGGATGTCGAGGCGGTGGCGCCCGAGCCCGAGACCTTCTCGGGCACCACCACCTGCTGGCCGTCGGTGAGCCTCGCCGCCAGGTTGATCGACTCGACCGACGCCCGGCCGGTCGCGCCGCCCGCGCGCTTGACGGCGTCGTTTACGCGCGAGCCCGCCGGCAGGCGATAGACCCCCGGCTTGGAGACGGCACCAGCGACGTCGACGACGACGTCGCTCCCGCCCTGCGAGTCCACCGAGAAGCCGCCGGAGCCGCCCCCGGAGCCGCCGTCGCCGTAGCTGACGTTGCCCGCGGGCGTACCGCCCGCGTCGCCCGAGCGGATCCAGCGCGCTCCGACCAGAAGCAGGACCACCGCGACGGCGCCATAGACGATGAGCTGTGACCGGCTGAGCGATCCCATGACCGCGATCGTGCGGTACGCGGGATCACCTGTGGCGCGACTACGTCAGCAATGCATGACGAGATTGCGTCAAGTTGGAAACGTTCCCCGTTACGCGACCCGGAAGCCAGCAAGCCCCTCCGGCTCCTCGTCGAACACGTCGGCCCGTTCTACCGCGGCGCCGCGCGGGCCCTCATGCGCGAAGCGGACCATCTCGTCGACGGCCTCGCCCTCACCCTCGAAGGCCGCCTCGACGCTCCCGTCGGGGTTGTTACGGATCCATCCCGCCACGCCGCGGGACTCAGCCATCCGCCGCGTCGTGTCGCGGAAGAAGACGCCCTGAACGCGGCCGTGGACGATGACGCGCTTACGCACTGGTGCTGCTCGGCCCGCCGAGCGGCGACCGCCCGGCCTATTCGTCTTCGTAGTCGTCGTAGCCGGTCGCCTGCGCGGCGAGGCGGCGGGAGAACAGCTCGTCGGCGGAGACCGGGGGCGATTGCACGGAGACGAGCGCCATCGGCTCGGCGCCGTCGTTGGCGACGGAGTGGTCGGTCGCCGGCGGAATTAGGACCAGGTCGCCGACTGACAGGGCCTGCGTGTCGCCCGTGGCGGACATCGTGCCGTTGCCGCTGACGACCACGTAGACCTGCTCGGCCTCCTCGTGGGAGCGAAGCTCCTCGGAGGCGCCAGGCGGGACCTCCAGCCAGCAGACCGAGACGTTGCGGGAGCCGAGCTCACCGGCGTCCATGAGGATGTGTGGCCGCAACCTGTGCAACTCGGTGGTGGTCGCGTCCGAGAAGCGCCTGACAAGCATGCGCCGCCTTTCTACCAGACGGACGCGGCGGGCGTGTTGTCCTTTGGTGCGGTCACTTCACCACGAGGTTCACGAGCTTTCCCGGCACGACGATCTCCTTGACGACCTGCTTGCCGTCTATATGCCGGCGGACCGCGGTGTCGGACAGCGCCAGGTCCAGAAGCTCGTCGCGCGAGGCGCCGGCCGGAGCCTCCACCCCGGCCCGGCGCTTGCCGTTCACCTGCACGACGAGGGTGAAGACGTCGCTCTCCAGCAGGGCCGGGTCGGGCTTTGGCCATGCGTCCTCCCAGACGCGGCGACCCGTGATCGCCTCGTAGACCTCCGCCGAGAGGTGAGGCGCGAACGGGAAGAGGATCGAGGCCGCCGTCTGCGTGGCGAAGCGAACGGCCGCCTCGCCGGCGGGATTCCCGTAGAGGTCGTCTTTACGCGTGTAGGCCACGTTCAGGAGCTCCATCACGGCGGCGATCGCTGTGTTGAAGCCGAAGTCGCGCTCGATGTCGCGGGTGACCTTGTCGATCGCCCAGTGGGACTTGCGAAGGAGCTCCGCGGCCGGTCCCTGGGTGGCGCCATCCGCGTCGCCGCCGGGAGACGTGCGCTCGACCACCTCCTCCTTCAGCCGCCACAGGCGGGTGAGGAAGCGGTGTACGCCCTCGACGCTCTTGTCGGTCCAGTCGCCGCCCTTGTCCGGCGGGCCCATGAAGCAGACGTACGCGCGAGCTGTGTCGGCGCCGTATCGCTCGACGGTCTCGCTGGCGCTCACCACGTTGCCCTTCGAGGAGGACATCTTCGCGCCGTCGCGGGTGATCATTCCCTGGGTGAACAGGCGGGCGAACGGCTCCTGCACGCCCAGGAAGTCCATGTCCGCCAGCGCCTTCACGAAGAAGCGGGCGTACATCAAGTGGAGGATCGCGTGCTCGACGCCGCCGATGTACTGGTCCACCGGCATCCAGTAGTCGACCGCGGCGCGGTCCCACGCCGCCTCGTCGTTGTGGGCGTCGAGGTAGCGCAGGAAATACCAGGAGGAGTCGACGAAGGTGTCCATGGTGTCGGTTTCGCGGCGCGCGGGGCCGCCGCACTTCGGACACTCCGTGTTCACCCAGTCGGTCGCCGCCGCCAGCGGGCTCTGGCCTTTCGGGGCGTAGTCGTCAACCTCCGGGAGAAGGACGGGGAGGTGGTCCTCAGGAAGCGGGACGATGCCGTCGGTCTCACAGTAGACGACGGGGATCGGGCAGCCCCAGTAGCGCTGGCGGGAGACGAGCCAGTCGCGCAGACGGTAGTGGACTGCCGGCTTGCCGCAGCCCTCCGACTCGAGCCAGGAGACGATCTCGTCGTGGGCCTCGCGGTTGTGCTTGCCGTCGAAGCGTTCGGAGTTCACCATCTCGCCGTCGCCGCTGTACGGGAGGCCGTCGTCATCCTGGGCCTCCTCGGGGTCGGTGCCCTCGATGACCCGGAGGATTGGAAGGTCGAACGCCGTCGCGAACGCGTAGTCGCGGTCGTCGTGGCCGGGGACCGCCATGATCGCGCCGGTGCCGTACTCCATTAGCACGTAGTCGGCGACGAACATCGGTATCTCCTCGCCGTTGACCGGGTTGGTGACGGCGCGGCCGAGCGGCACGCCGGTCTTCTCGCGCTCCATAGCGCCGCGCTCCTCGGCGGAGGCGCGGATGGCCTCGTTCACGTACTGGCGGACCGCATCCTCGTGCTCGGTACCCGCCGCCAGTCGCTCCACGTCGTGGTGCTCGGGCGCCAGGACGAAGAACGTCGCGCCGAAGAGCGTGTCGGGACGGGTGGTGAAGACGGGGAACTCGATCCCCAGTTCCTCGCAGCGGAAGATGACCTCGGCGCCATGGGAGCGCCCGATCCAGTTGCGCTGCATGGTCTTGACGTGCTCAGGCCAGTCGATCGTGTCCAGGTCATCCAGGAGGCGATCGGCGTAGTCGGTGATGCGGAAGAACCACTGCTCGAGCTCGCGCACCTCCACGAGGTTGCCGCAGCGCTCGCAGCGGCCGTCGATGACCTGTTCGTTGGCGAGAACGGTTTGGTCGAAGGGGCACCACTGGACCAGGGCCTCGTCGCGGTAGGCGAGGCCGCGCTCGAAGAGCTTCAGGAAGATCCACTGGGTCCAGCGGTAGTAGGACGGCTCGTGCGAGGAGAGCTCGCGGGCCCAGTCAAAGGAGAAGCCGAGGCGGTCGAAGGCCTTTTTGTAGGCGTCGATCGAGCGCTCGGTGGCGACGCGCGGCGGCTCGCCGGTCTTGATGGCGTTGTTCTCCGCGGGCAGACCGAAGGCGTCGAAGCCCATCGGGTGGACCACCTGGAAGCCGTTGCGGCGGCGGTAGTGGGCGATGGCGTCGCCGATCGCGTAGTTCTTGAGGTGGCCGACGTGCGGGTCGCCCGAGGGGTACGGGAGCATCTCGAGCACGTAGCACTTGGGTGCCGAGTCGTCGAACCCGGGCTGACCGGGGTTCGGCACCTCCCACGTGTGCTCCTCGTCCCAGATGCGGCGCCAGCGGGCCTCGATCTGCGCGGGGTCGTACCGAAGCATCTATTGCGGCGCCTCCGGCGGATATTCCAGGCGGCGACTTCGTCGCCGCAGAGGCAGGTCAGGCGGTGCAGCCGCCGCAAGTGATTTGGCCTGACTCGTCGTTACACGCTCCTCGACAACCATCCCTCCCGATCTTAGGGCCGGCGTATAGTCGGCGGTGGAGCGACGCGAGGAGGAGCAATGGGGCGTTTGATCAGGCTGGATCGCACGGGACACACCACGCTCACCGAGTGGAGCGCCACCGATCCGGAGGCGCACGAGACCGCGGCGGCGGCCTTTCGCCGCGAGCTCGACTCTGGGATGCTCGCGAGCGCGCCGCAGGCGGATGGGACGGCCGAGGTGGTTCGGGAGCTGCCGGTCGATGCGGAGCTGGTGGTGCTGCGGCGGCCGATTGCGGGCGGCTGAGCGCGCGCGAGCGTGACGCAGACCGGGACCTGGAAGCCCCCGGCGCCGCCGGGGGCGGTGCGGCGGCCGGGGCTCGAGGAGGCCGCGGAGCTGTGGTGGCGCCGGGAGGTTGACGACCGAACGCTCCAGCGCGCGGGGCGGCGGTGGACGGCGTGGACCTTGGCCGTCGTTGTGGTCTTCACGGCGCCGGGCATCGGGCTTCTGCTGCTCTCGCCGTGGACGCTGCCGGTGGCGCTCGGGTGCTTCGCCCACGCCTGGATCGTCCCGTGGCTGCAGGCACGGCGGGGGGCGCGGTCGGTGGTGCCGCTCGGTGGCGAACGGGGTGCGGGGCGTGGTTCGGGGACGGACGGGGCGGCGGAGGGTGTCGCGCTCGGTCTGCTGGGGGATCTAGTCGGGCACCGGGTGCGGGAGCTGGTGGGAACGTCCGGGCTCGCGATGCACCGTGGAAAGCTCGGCGTGTGGCTCGTGGGCCAGCGGGGCGCGCTCATGGTGCGGCGCGGTGGAAGGAGGGTGGACTGCTGGTGCGTTCGAGTTGCGGAGAGCGGTGACCTACCGGCCGGCGACCGGGTGGCGCACCTCTTGCTCGCACTGCGGGAGGACGAGGCGGGCTTCGCCATGGTGGCCAACCTGGGGTTCTCGGGAGCCGCGTGGCGGGTCAGGCGGGGGCTGGCGGAATCCGCGCGTCCGGCGCTGGATGCGGCCAGGTCGGCGGCTCGCAGCGCTTCCCGCCGCGGCGCGTTTGCGATCTCAGGAACGCCATAGCGGCCCCAATGTCGCAAACGCTGTTGGAAGGCTAGGCGGGCAGGCGGTCGACGAAGTCGACGAACTTGCGCGTGTCGCGGAACGGGGCGCCGTGGCCGAAGAGGACGAGCTTCGGCTCGAGTTCCGCTAGGCGCTTCGCGGAGCGGCGGTTTTCTTCCGGATCCGGGGTCAGGTAGGACTTCGGTTCGTGCAGGCCGGGGAGGCCGGTCAGTTGGTCGATGTTCGCCAGGACGTCGCCGAGGATCAGGACGCCGTCCGACTCGCGCCAGAAGGCGACGTGGCCGGCGGAGTGGCCGGGTACGTCGAGGACCTTGAAGCCGCCGATCTCGTCGCCCTCGTGCAGATGGCGGTCGACGGGGTGGCCGGGGCCGATGAAGATGTTGATGTAGAAGCGGGCGATCGGATGGTTGGGCTGGCGCTCGCGGATGAGGTCGGGGTTCTCGGCGGCGTCGGCGTCGCGCTCGGGGACCCAGAAGGGGATGTCCAGGGCGCTGCAGACCTCGTGGGATGCGCCCTGGTGGTCGGGGTGCGAGTGGGTGAGCGCGTGGGCGGTGACCTTGTGCGGGCCGAGCTGGCGGAGGATCTTGCCGCCCGAGTGGCGGGTTCCCGCGTCGATGAGGACGTCCTCGATCAGGTAGGCGTTGATCGAGTTCGGGAGGAAGAAGGTGTCGAGGTGCCAGACCTCGTCGGCGACCTGCTTCACGGCCGGGAGCCTATACAGGGGTCGTCTGGCAGGATGCCTGAGCTGATCCGCGACATACCGGACTTTCCCCAGCCGGGGATCGTGTTCAAGGACGCGACGCCGCTGTTCGCGAACCCGGCTGGGTTGGAGCGGGCGATCGGGGCGCTCGCGGAGCACGCCAGCCCGTTGCGGCCCGACCCGGGTTCATCCTCGGCGGTGCGATCGCGGCGCGGTGCGGCGCCGGGTTCATCCCGGTTCGCAAGCCGGGGAAGTTGCCGTACGAGACGGCGTCGGTGTCATATGAGCTCGAGTACGGGATCGACGAGTTGCACATGCACGTCGACGCGCTGGCCTCCGGCGCGCGGGTGCTGCTGCACGACGATCTGATCGCGACGGGCGGGACGATGGCCGCGATCGAGGAGTTGGTCACGGGGTCCGGGGCCGAGGTGGTCGGGGTCTCGTTCCTGATGGAGCTCGACTTCCTGGATGGGCGGGCGCGGTTGCGCAGCCCGAATGTCTTCAGCCTGATTCGGTTCGAGACGGCCTGAGGCGGCGGCTCATGACCGCCAGCTCAGCGCGGGCCTTAGTAACCGCCGCCGCCGCCGAAGCTGCGGACCGGCGAGACGTCGGGGCGGCAGACGAAGATCGTGCCGGCGGCGCCCTCTTTGCGGCGGATGGCCTTGGCGTAGAACTTGCCGGTGGGCGTCGCGGGTATCGACCACCTGCCCTCGCCGTTGGTCGTCGTCTTGTCGAACCGGCCGTCGGGGCCGGGCTTCTTGTTGAAGACCTTGACGGTCCGGTTCACCTCGCAGGCATGCTTCGACGAGATGACGCGTCCGTGGAATGGGTTGCTCGCCGAGAGCGTCACCCTCGAGTCGAACCGCTTGACGGTGGTGCCGATCGCCGCGGTCGCGATCAGTGCGGCGATAGCTGCGGCGGCGCCGAGAATGAACAGGAACTTGGATCTGGGGTGCATCGTGCTCCTCCCTGGGTCGAGTGAGCCGATCGTACTGCGGCTCGGCTCAGCGGTCGAGGAATTTCGCCGCGATCTCCTCGATCATGCGCTTGGTGCGGCGGGTGTTCTCGCCGACCATGGTGTCCAGCAGGCGGAGGTCGAGGTCCGTTTGCATCGTCGGGCCGCTCGGGAGCCAGTAGAGCTCGCGGCCGGAGATCGCCAGTGGGTCGGCGTCCGTGGCGAGGGCGAGAACGTCGTCGCGGACGCGGTTCGCGAGCGGTTTTGGG
>VAYL01000156.1:0-1659 GCA_005884305.1 Actinomycetota bacterium | reverse complement strand
TGGAAGTCGGCGATCGCGCGGACCTGGGCGGCCGTGCGGAGGAAGGCGCGGACGTGGAAGCCGAGGCCGTTCGTTAGAGCGTGGTCGACTCGCTGTGTGAGCGCCGACTCCGATGCGCGTGGTGCGTCGAAGATCAGGTTGCCGCTGGCGCGGAAATTGGCGACCTTGTCGAGCCCGGCCGCCTCGAGGCAAGCGGCTAGCTGCTGACTGCTCGCTCGCCGACCGCCGACGTTGATGGCCCGCAGGAACGCGACGTATTGCGGCACGGGCGGATCGTATTCACGACCCCGCGGGGCCGGCGTCGTGGGATTTCTCCGCTAGCGCCAGCTGATCCCTTGCGGGGAGCAGGCGGACGTACGGCTTGCCGCGGCGGGTGACGAAGAATTCCTCGCCCGCGGCCGCGCGCTCCATGTACCAGCCGAAGCGGTTGCGGAAGTCGTGGGCGCCGACGACTTGCTGGTCGAGCTGAATGGGAGAGTGGAGCTGGTGGGACTCGAACCCACGGCCTCCTGCATGCCATGCAGGCGCTCTGCCCAGCTGAGCTACAGCCCCGGAAAGCTCGTACTTCACCGCCCAGTTTATCGACGCGATCTGGCCGTTCTTCGTAAGCGCGACCCGGAGCGAGAGCCCGCCGCATCCCATCGAACAGCTCCACCGGGATCAGGTAACAGCAGCTCAGGTCCTCGCAGTAGGCAGCGACCGCGTCGATCTCATCAGAGCTATACGCCGCGCAAATCCGGCGACCACGACTCGTGTAGCGAGTGCTCATCAGACGCACTGTCACGACGTCGCCGTCCAAGGGCGCCCATTTGCATTGGACTCGCAACAGCGTTCCGCCGACGTCGAAGATCAGGTCGTAGCGCGTGTGCTCAGCCAGCGGCTTCATCACATGAACGCCAAGCTTCATCGCTTCGGTGGCGATGACCATCTCCGCCACGTTGCCCTTGTGATTCGTGTCGTGCATCGAACTGATGTTCCCATATGAACCGGCGGAAACTGGCTTTTTAGAGCCGAAAAGCGAGGACTTGCCGGTTTCGGCGCAGAGGTGTTACACACTCGTTACAGGTTCGGCCGGGGCGAGAACCGCGGTCGCCTCCCCTAGAGGGGTCATGACACCACGTGACCCCCAAGACCAACTCGCGTCGCTCGTCGACGCGTTCCTCTGCTGCATGGGCCAGCTCATGCTCATCTGCGATCACATGTCCCGCTTCCCGGCCCCCGACGACGCCGAGCCGGCGCCCGCCGTCCTGCGTCGCCTCCTCTGCGACGTCCTCGAACCCGACCTCGCGCACCGCCCGACCGACTGCGCGACGGTCACCAGGGTGGTCAGCGAGATCTCGGCGCGGATCGACAGCGACCTCTGTCTCGTGGAGCCTGGGCTCGACGACTGATCGCCGGCGTCAGCCCGCAGCCGGCGTCGGCGCCCGCTCCGCGTTCTCGGTTATCAGATCCACGAGGCGCGGCCAAACCTGACGCGGCATGTCGTGCCCCATCCCATCGATCAACTCCAACCGCGCCCCCGGGATCGCCGCTGCCGTCGCCTTCCCGCCAGAGACGTCGATCAAGGGGTCATTCGTCCCATGAATTACCGTCGTCGGCACGTCGAGCCGGCGCAAGTCCTCAGTGCGATCCCCTGACGCGAGGATCGCCACCAGCTGA
>VAYL01000155.1:24538-25049 GCA_005884305.1 Actinomycetota bacterium | reverse complement strand
CTGTGCGAGGAGGCGCTGACCCGCGCCAGGGCGGCCATCCGCCCTGGGGTGAACGGGCGCGATCCCTACCAGGCAGTCTGCGACCTGTTTGCCGAACACGGGCTCCCAACGCAGCTCTCGAAGAAACCGGGTGAGACGCTCCGCGAGGGCTTCTTCCATTCGCTCGGGCACGGCGTCGGACTCGAGGTTCACGAGGCCCCGAGCCTCGGCCGAACGCGTGGCGATGAGCTGGTCGCCGGTGACGTCCTGGCGGTC
This sequence comes from Actinomycetota bacterium, assembly GCA_005884305.1. Classification (GTDB taxonomy): domain Bacteria; phylum Actinomycetota; class Thermoleophilia; order Solirubrobacterales; family 70-9; genus AC-56. Next base: position 24,794 of record VAYL01000155.1, on the reverse strand, counting down.
GAGCCGGGGCTGTACCGCCTCGACACCGGCGGCGTGCGGCTCGAGGATCTCGTGGTCGTCACCGACCACGGCTGCGAGACGCTCACGGACTACCCGTACGCCCTGGATCCGTAGCCGACCTATCCTTTCGGTTGTGGCGACGCGTCCCACCGAGCAGCCCAAGCCGGCAGCGGCTAAGGAGGAGTCCGCCGACGAGCAGGTGGAGGCGGTCGAGGAGGATCTCCACCGCTACATCGCCCCGCTCCCCCGTCCCGAC
>VAYL01000155.1:19442-24399 GCA_005884305.1 Actinomycetota bacterium | reverse complement strand
CTGTGGACGATGCGCCAGTACGCCGGATTCGCCAGCCCCGAGGACACCAACGGGCGCTACCGGTACCTGATCGAGCACGGCTCGACCGGCCTCTCGATGGCCTTCGACCTGCCGACCCAGCTTGGGCGCGACTCAGACGATCCGCTATGCGCGGGGGAGGTGGGCCGCACCGGCGTCCCGATCGACACGATCGAGGACATGCGGATCTGCTTCGATCAGATCCCGCTCGACGAGGTCTCGACCTCGATGACCATCAACGCCCCCGCGGCGATCCTGCTCCTGCTCTACGAGCTGGTGGGCGAGGAGCAGGGCGTTCCCGCGGAGAAGCTGCGCGGCACTGTCCAGAACGACGTGCTGAAGGAGTACGTGGCGCGGGGCAACTACATCTACCCGCCCGAGGCGACGATGCGGCTGACCACCGACATCTTCGAGTACTGCCGCAAGAACGTGCCCAAGTGGAACACGATCTCGATCTCCGGCTACCACATCCGCGAGAAGGGCTGCTCGGCGGTGCAGGAGGTGGCGTTCACACTGGCGAACGCGATCGCATACGTCGGCGCGGCCATCGACCGCGGCTTGGCCATCGACGACTTCGCGCCGCGCCTCGCCTTCTTCTTCAACTGCCACAACAACGTCTTCCAGGAGATCGCAAAGTTCCGGGCGGTCCGCCGGATGTGGGCAAAGATCATGCGCGAGCGCTTCGGGTCGCAGGACCCGCGCTCGCAGACCATCCGCTTTCACACCCAGACCGGCGGCGTCACGCTGCAGGCCCAGCAACCCGAGGTCAACATCATCCGGGTCGCGCTCCAGGGCTTCGCCGCGGTGACGGGCGGGACGCAGTCGCTGCACACCAACGGCTTCGACGAGGCGCTGGCGCTCCCGACCGAACGCTCGGCCCGGATCGCGCTGCGCACCCAGCAGGTGATCGCGTATGAGTCGGGCGCGGCCGACACGGTCGATCCGTTCGCCGGCTCGTACTACATCGAGAACCTCACCGACGAGATCGAGACTCGGGCCTGGGACCTGATCGACAAGGTCGAGCAGCTCGGCGGCTCGGTCGAGGCGCTCGAGTTCATCCAGCGCGAGATCGAGGAGTCGGCCTCCTCCTACCACGAGCGCTACCGGACCGGGCAGGACATCATCGTCGGGGTGAACAAGTTCGTCACCGACGAGGTCGACGACGTCGAGATCCTCAAGGTCGATCCCGAGTCCGAGCAGCGCCAGCTCGAGCGCCTGCGCCGATTCAAGGAGAACCGCGACGCCGCGATCACCGAATCGCGCCTGGCGGATCTGCGCGAGGCGGCCGCCGGGGATGGCAATCTGCTCTACCCGATCAAGGACGCTCTTCGCGACGGCGCGTCGATCGGCGAGGTCTGCGGCGCCATGCGCGACGTTTTCGGCGAGTACCAGGGCGGCGCGTTCTTTTAGCCTCAGGCGCCTGCAAACCTTCGCCCAGCTTTGTCCTCGGTCCGGTTCCTCGCTCACGTAGGCTCGAGCTACGCTCGCTTCGGAACCCTCCCTGCGTCCTCGCTGGACTCGGTTTTCGGCGCCTCAGGAAGGATTCGCTTTGCCCTGGCAGAACCCCGGCCAAATGAGGTCGCAGGCAAAGCGAACGCTGGTCAAATCGCCCCCGGAGCTCTGGGAGCTCGCGGACGACGTGCCGAGGATGGAGGCCTGGATAGCCGAGTTCATGGGCACGAACGACCCGGTCGCGGTCGACGTCACCCACCGCGAGCCGGAGCGAGTCCTCGCCTGGCGCACGACGGAAGGGGATGCAAGAATCGCGCTGGAGCTCGCGGAGAAGGAATTCGGCACGGCGGTCTCGATCACGGCCGAGCACGCGCGGAGCGACCCGACCGAAGCCGAGGCCGCGCTGGAGCAGCTCCTCGATGAGCTGGGATCCCCCGAGCGGCGCCCCTTCGCCCGACGCTGAAGCGGCCGGCGAGGTCTCCGGGATGGACCTCGCGGACCTCGTCTCCCAACGCGGAGCGGTGCTGCTCGACGCCGTCGAGGCCCACTTCCCCGGCGCGCGCGATCATGCCGACGCAACCGCGTCCTATGCGTTCGGAGCCGCCGTGGAGCTGCGATTCGAGCGCGAGAGCGCCGAGGCGATCCGCGAGACGGCGCGACTTCACGAGGTGGGGATGGTCTACGTCCCGGCCGCGGTGCTGTCGCAGCGACCTGACGACCGCGACGCGGACGGGCGAGCGCTGATCGACGCGCAGCCCGCCTATGGGGCCGAATTGGCCCGCGGCGCCGGCGTCCCGGCCCGGGCGTGCGATTGGATCGCCGCGAGCGCGGAGCGCTTCGATGGCCAGGGTCCGGCGGGCCTGGCCGGAGAGCGCATACCGCTCGAGGCCCGCATCATCCGCATCGCCTGCGCGTGCGACCGGACGCTGACGGCTCCGCACCAGTCCATGTCCGCCGCCGAGCACCGCGCCACCGCGTTCGCGTGGCTCCGGGTTGCCGGAGGCCGGGAGCTCGACCCGCGCGTGGTCGAAGCCCTGACCGGGATGCTCGACCGCGTTACCCGCCGCTGACGCGGACGCCGATGCAAGTTATGATCGGCACATGGGGAGCGAAGGGACTGGGACCGTCGGCCGGCACCGGTTGCTCGCGATTCTGACGATCGGGCTGCTCGGCGCCGGGCTCGGGGGCTGGGCGATCATCTCCCACGTCGTGGCCGCGGGGACCCCCGTCACCCACGTGCAGAGCTACGCAGCCGCCACGTTCGTGCCCGTCGAGTCCTCGACGCACAACAACAACGGCAACACGACCTGCGCCGCGTTCGTGCCCTCCCAGCCGGGCGGCGAGAACAAGGGCGACCTGAACGCGAAGAAGGGCAGCTTCCTCGAGAACGTCAACCTCCCGCAGGGTGCGACGGTCACGCAGCTCACCCTGTTCGCGAATGACTTCGACGCCGATGACGGAACGCATGTGTTCCTGGTACGCAAGGAGATCAAGGGCGGCCTCTCGCCGCAGTTCAACGGCTACCGGGTCATGGCGGCGACGCAGAGCAAGGGCGCCGTGTTGAACACGATGCGCAAGTTCACCGACACATCAATCAACGTGGCCACGGTGAACAACACCCGCTTCTACTACTACCTCGAGCTCGTCAACTGCGCGACCGTCGAGCCGTTCGACGTCCAGGTCGCCTACACGCGTTAAACCGGGACCGCGGGGCGGCGGCCCATAGAATCCCGCGCCCAGTGCGGGAGAAGTTCCCCGAAACCCACGAGGAGAAGCTCGCCTACCTGCGCGAGCTCCGAGACCAGGCGGTCCACTCGGCCTCCGAGGAGGCCGTCGCCAAGCAGCACGACAAGGGCAAGCTCACTGCCCGCGAGCGAGTCGAGAAGCTCCTCGATCCGGGCTCCTTCGAGGAGCTCGATACCTTCGTCAGGCATCGCACCTACGAGTTCGACATGCAGAAGCGGCGCCCCTGGGGGGATGCCGTGGTCACCGGTTGGGGCACCATCGACGGGCGGCCGGTCGCGGTCTTCTCCCAGGACTTCACCGTGTTCGGCGGCTCGCTCGGTGAGGTCATGGGCGAGAAGATGTGCAAGGTCATGGACCTGGCAGCCAAGATCGGCTGCCCGGTCATCGGCCTGAACGACTCGGGCGGCGCACGGATCCAGGAGGGCGTCGTCTCGCTCGGCGCGTACGGCGACGTGTTCGTGCGCAACGTGCAGTGCTCGGGCGTGATCCCGCAGCTCAGCGTGATCATGGGCCCCTGCGCTGGCGGCGCCGTCTACTCCCCGGCCATGACCGACTTCATCTTCATGGTCAAGGAGACCTCGCACATGTTCATCACGGGACCCGACGTGATCAAGACGGTCACCGGCGAGGAGGTCGGAATGGAGGACCTGGGCGGCGCCATGTCACACAACACCAAGTCGGGAGTGGCGCACTTCGCGGCCGAGAACGAGGAGCAGTGCCTGGAGGACGTTCGCTACCTGATGTCGTTCCTGCCGCTGAACAACCTCGAGATGCCGCCGCGCGTCGAGCCCTATGACGACCCCGACCGCGCCGACGAGGCACTGGACACGATCGTCCCGGACGATCCCTCGAAGCCTTACGACATGCGCGATGTGATCTCACTGATCGTCGACGACGGCGACTTCTTCGAAGTCCACGAGCACTACGCGCAGAACATCGTCGTGGGCCTCTCGCGACTGGACGGGTTTCCGGTTGGGATCGTCGGCAACCAGCCGCGCCATCTCGCCGGCGTGCTCGACATTGACTCATCGGTGAAGGGCGCGCGTTTCGTCCGCTTCTGCGACGCCTTCAACATCCCGCTCATCACGTTCACGGACGTGCCCGGCTTCCTCCCCGGGACCTCCCAGGAGTGGGGCGGGATCATCCGCCACGGCGCCAAGCTCCTCTACGCGTTCACCGAGGCCACGGTGCCGAAGCTGACAGTGGTGACGCGCAAGGCGTACGGGGGCGCGTACGACGTCATGGCCTCAAAGCCCATGCTGGCCGACTTCAACTTCGCCTGGCCGACGTCGGAGGTGGCCGTGATGGGCCCCGAGGGGGCGGTCAACATCATCTTCCGCCGCGACATCCAGACCTCCCCCACCCCCGAGGAGCGTCGCGAAAAGCTGATCACCGACTACAAGGCACGGTTCGCCAACCCGTACTCGGCGGCCGAGCGCGGCTACATCGACGACGTGATCGTCCCGCACGAAACCCGCCCGAAGCTCATCCGGGCACTCCGGACGCTCCAGACCAAGCGGGTGGAGCAGCCAAAGCGAAAGCACGGCAACATCCCGCTGTAGCGCTCCACCGTTCGGGCACTCGCCTCTCCGGCAGGCACTGAGGGGGCGCCAAACGCCCAGTGTGCATTTACGGTGGTGATGGCCACCTTAAGTGCACACTCGCGCGCTAAGAAGGCTTGGACACTCGCGAAACGGCAGCACGGAGTCATCGCGCGATTCCAGCTCCTCGCACTTGGATT
>VAYL01000155.1:15727-19423 GCA_005884305.1 Actinomycetota bacterium | reverse complement strand
CCGGCTCCATGTCGTCTATCCGGGGGTTTACGCGGTTGGTCGTCGCGAACTAACGCGTCAGGGCGAGTGGATGGCTGCCGTTCTGGCCTGCGCGCCGGACGCCGTACTCAGCCACGAGAGCGCTGCGGCGCTCTGGGGGGTCCGCTCTGAGCGAAACACCCGGATCCACGTTTCGGTGCCGGCGGGGACTGGTCATCGCCGGCCGGGCATAGTCGCCCACCGGCGCAAGAGGCTCGGACCGCGGGACGTGGTGCGTGAGCGAAACATCCCGGTCACCACGCCCATCCAGACCCTGATTGATCTCGCCACGTCTCTTCCGGAAGGACCGCTTGAAGCGGCAATCAATGAGGCCGACAAGCTCGACCGGGTCAACGCACCCCGATTGCGGCAGGCTCTGGACGACCGCAAGGGCCAGCCCGGCGTCGGTGCCCTCAGGGCAATTCTGGATCGAAGCACGTACGTGCTGACGCACTCCGAGCTCGAGCGCCGGTTCGTCCCGATCGCGGCGCGTGCCGGCCTACCCCGCCCCCAGACCCAGCGACGCCTGGGTAGATCCAGGGTGGACTTCTACTGGCCTGACATCGAACTGGTTATCGAAACGGACAGCCTGCGGTATCACCGTACTGCCGAGCAGCAACTCAAGGACCACGTTCGCGACCAGAAGCATGCGGCAGCTGGACGGACCTCACTGCGGTTCACCCATTGGCAGGTCCGCTTCGACCCCCGGCACGTGGAGGACACACTACGCGCCGTCGCTTGTCGTCGGCGCGCCGGGCCGCGTAGCCTGGGGTCGTACGCGCGAGCGATCGGGGTAGGAGGTGAGCGATGCCTGAGCGGATCAACGGTGGCCAGGCGCTGGTCGCGATCGGAGCGATCGCCCTCATCGTCAGCCTGTTTCTGAGCTGGTACGAACCCGGGCGCAGCGCGTGGACCGTCTTCGAGGTCTGGGACATCGTGCTCGCGGCGATCGGCATCGCCGCGCTTGCGTCAATCGTGCCCGCCCGCAGAACCGACGTCCGCGACGAGCACGTCGTGCCCGAGCGGTGGCTGCCGGCGCTCGCGGGTGCGTCGCTCGTGATTGTCGTCGTCTCGCTCATCAACCATCCGCCCACCGCCCGTGGAGCCTCGCCCGAGGTGGGGGCCTGGCTCGCACTGGGGGCGGCGGTCCTCTTGGCCGCTGGGGCGATCCTGAGCAGGGCCCGGATTTCCCTCGTCATCTCGCTGCGCTCGACCGACAAAACGTCGTCCTCCCCCGCGCCACCACCGCCCCCGCCAGAGCCCGAGCCGCCCGGCGCGGACTTCGAGGCCGAAACCCAGACTCAGCCGCTCCCGCCCAGTAGTCGCCCCTAACCCCTGATCGACGATGAACCCTGAAGGCGGCACTGGCGCGGCCGGTATTGAGCCTGGGGCGATGCTCGGCCATCGCTACCGGCTCGAGCGGAGGATCGCGTCGGGGGGAATGGCCACGGTGTGGCTAGCCCGCGATGAGGAGCTCGACCGCGACGTCGCCGTGAAGGTCCTGTCCGACGTCCTGGGCGAGGACCCCAGCTACGTGGCGCGGTTTCGGCGCGAGGCCAGGGTTGCCGCACGGGTCTCGCACCCCCACCTCGTGCGCATGTTCGACTACGCCGGCGAGGCGGAGCGGCCGTACATCGTCATGGAGTACATCGGCGGCGGGACGCTGGCTGACCGGATCCGCGCAGGCACCGCTGAGGAAGTCGATCCGGAGCGGCTCGCGCGGCAGCTGCTCGGCGCCCTGGGAGCGATTCATGCCGCCGGTGTGGTCCACCGGGACGTGAAGCCGTCGAACGTGCTTCTCGACTCGGCCGGCGATGCCCATCTCACGGACTTCGGCATCGCACAGCCCGAGGACGCGACGCAGCTGACCGGCACCGGCCAGGTGATCGGCACGCTCAAGTACATGGCGCCCGAGGTGCTCGCCGGCGGGCCCGCGACGGAGCGTTCCGACCTCTTCGCGCTCGGCGTCGTCCTCCAAGAGGCGCTGGCGGGCCGCGAGGCACCGCAGATCGAGGCGCTCATCGACCGAGTGACGGCGACGGAGCCGCCCGACCGTCCCGCCTCGGCGACCCAGGCGATGAACCTGCTCGACACCTACGGTGACCGGGCGACGACGGCCACCGTCCCCATCGGCGTCGCGGCCGGAGAGAGCCCGCGCGTGATCGAGCTGACCGGCCGCCGTGTCGCCGCCGCGCTCGTGGCGCTCGCGATCATCGGGGGAATCGTGGCGGTGGCCCTCGCTGGAGGCGGCTCCGACCACACCCCGTCAGCCGGGGGGCGAGACCAGGCGCACCACCACGCTGCTCCACCGACATCGACAGCCACCGAGACGAGCACGACGACAACGACGAGCACCGCGGCGACACCCGCGCCGACGCCACCGCCGGACGAGAAGGCCAAGCCACCCGAGAAGCCGAAAGAGCCGAAGCCACCCAAGGAGCCACCGGGGCAGGCAAAGAAGGACGAGGGGTAGCTCTTAAAGGGTCACGAGGTCGGCATCGACGCGACCTTCGCGCCATGCTTCGTGGACCGCCGTCGCGATCCCGAGGTCCTGGATCGCGAGGCCAGTGGAGTCAAAGAGCGTGATCTCGCCGTCGGAGCCGCGACCCGGCGTGCGGCCGGAGATCACGTCGCCGAGCTGGGTGACCCGCTCTCGCTGCACCATGCCCGCGGCGGTGCCCCCCGAGAGCTCGCCTCCGGCTGAGGCCTGAGCCCACTCGTCGCAGAACAGCCGGCAGCGTTCGATGGCCGCGAGCTCCACCTCGCCCTTTCCCTTCGCATCGGCGCCCAGCGCCGCGATGTGCTGGCCCGAACGCAGATCCGACTCGAGGATCACCGGGACGCCGCCTGGCGTGACGGTCACCACGACGTCCTGGGCGGCGGCCTCAACACGGCTTCCGGCGCTCCACCCGAGCTCCCCGGCCAGGGCCGTCGCCACCTCCGCCCTCGTGTCGGCGCACACGCCGGGGCCGTAACCGCAGGCGGTGAGGCAGCGCGCCGACCACGCTCCGTTGACGCCGCACCCGATGATCCCGACCGAGCGCGCTCCCGGAGTCGCGAGGACCTGCGCCGAGAGCGCCGCCGCCGCGCCGGTCCGAAGCGAAGTGACCGCCGCGCAGTCCATGATCGCGACGAGCTCGCCGCTCTCGGCGTTCGACAGAAGGAGCGCTCCGGTCACGACGGGCAGCCCCCGCGCCGAGTTCCCGGGAAAGGAGGTCACCCACTTGAGCAGCGCGAAGCCTTCGCCCCGGGCGGGCATAGCGCGGAAGTCCCCGTTGGGCGGCGAGTCCAGGTACACCTTGGACGGCATCACCCACTCGCCGGCGGCGAAGCGCTCGAACGCGAGTCGCACCCGATCGACCGCGGCCGCCGGATCGACGGCGGCCAACACCGATTCGCCGTCTAGCACTGGGATCTGCGCCATGGAGGCGAGACTAGACTGCCGCCGATGTCCAGGAACGGCGAGCGCAGGCCCCCGCGCCCGAGCATCCGGCTATTGACCGAGCCGGAGTCGGAGACCGAGGCCGCCGCGGTCGTGGCCGCCGTCGAGCAATTCCTCGCCGACACCGCTCCGGCGCCGGCCCCCGAGGCCACCTCGCAGAGTCGCTGGCAGCGCGCCGCGCTCGAGGAGGGCGTCTCGCACGCGCCGCTGCTTGCCTGGGGCCCCCGGACCGGATA
>VAYL01000155.1:10108-15558 GCA_005884305.1 Actinomycetota bacterium | reverse complement strand
CGACATCGTCAGCACCGGGATCCGGGGAGAGAACCTCGACGAGTACCGCGCCCACGTGCGCGTCGCCTTCCTGATCGAGGGCACCGACGTCGACTAGGCACCAGCCCCCCATCTAGCCGCTGCGATTGTCGGATTTGTCGGCATATAGCCGATGAATCCGACAACGGCGGCTCGCGGTGTGGGGCCGTCCGGTAAATGCCCTAAAGCCGGTCAGGATTTGTGTAATATGGCCCGATGGAACCCACCGCCACCGAGCGAGTCGGGACGACGAGCGGGGGAGAAACCAGCCCCGGGCGTCCGTCGGGAACGGACGCGGCTGGTTTCGAGCAGCGGTCGGCGGCCGATCGGATCGTCGCGGAGCACGAGCTCGACGTCGATCCCGCTAAGGGCCGCAAAGGCAAGGGGCCGGTCGGCTCGCTCGAGAACCCCGAGGTCTACGAGAACGTCCCGGGTCACGTGATCCCGATCCTCGAGCACGAGTTCGAGGACTTCGACACCGAGACGACCAAGTTCCTCCGCCAGGACACCGGCGAGGACGAATACATCCCGTTCCGCCTCAAGCAGGGCGTCTACGGGCAGCGCCAGCCCGAGGTCCAGATGATCCGGGTCAAGCTGCCGCTCGGCGGGGTCAACCCGGAGCAGATGGAGAAGTTCGCGGAAATCGCCGAGCGCTTCGCCCCCCTCCACAAGGGGCACATCACCACCAGGCAGAACATCCAGCTCCACCACATCCCCACCTCCGAGGCGCCCGAGGCGCTGCGCGTCCTCGCCGAGGCGAACCTCTCCACCCGCGAGGGCTGCGGCAACACGATGCGCAACGTCACCGGTGACCCCTACGCCGGCGTGTCGGACGATGAGCCCTTCGACATCACGCCGTACGCGACCGCGTACGTCCGCTACTTCGTCCGCCACCCCACGACCCAGGTGATGCCGCGCAAGTTCAAGACCGCCTTCACCGCATCGGAGGCCGACCGCGCCATAACCGGAATCCACGACCTCGGGTTCATCCCAAAGGTTCGCGACGGCGTGCGCGGCGTTGAGATGGTGGTCGGCGGGGGCACGTCGATCATGCCCCGGATCGCGCAGACGGTCAGCGACTTCGTCACCCTCGACGACGGCGAGTACCTGAAGGTGGCCGAGGCGATCGTGCGGATCTTCGACAGGCAGGACTGGCTGCGCAAGAACCGCGCCCGGGCCCGGATCAAGGTACTCGTCGACAAGATCGGCATCGAGGAGTTCCGCGAGCTGGTCGACGAGGAGCTCGAGGGAGACTGGGTCGAGGAGCGCGATTTTGATCTGGACCGGCTGATGCTGGTCGACGACGAGTCGGAGCACGCGCCGCCGCCCGTGGACGCGCCCGCGAGCCCAAACGGCGATCGCTCGGAGTTCGACCGCTTCGTCGAGTCGAATGTGCAGCCCCAGCGCCAGGACGGCTTCAGCACCGTCGTCGTCAAGGTCACGCGCGGCGATCTGAGCCCCGAGCAGTTCCGCGGCCTGGCGCAGATCATGCGTGACTTCACCGGCGGCTACGCCCGCACCAGCGTCGAGCAGAACCTGGTCCTGCGCTGGGTGCGCGACGCGGCGATCTACGACGTCTGGACGCGCCTTGGCGAGCTCGGCCTCGACGGCTCCGGCGCCGACGAGGTCCAGGACGTGGTCAGCTGTCCCGGCACCGACAGCTGCAAGCTTGGGATCACCAGCTCCATGGGGCTGAACCAGGCCGTAAACGAGCGGATCGACTCCATGCAGCTCACCGATCCGCTGACGCGCGAGATCCAGATCAAGATGTCCGGCTGCCCGAACGGGTGCGGGCAGCACCACATCGGCAGCATCGGCTTCTACGGAGCGTCGCTCAAGGTCGGCGGCCGCCAGGTCCCCGCCTACATCCCACACGTCGGCGGCAACGGCATCGGCAAGGTCGTCTTCGGCGCCCGACTGAAGTCACGCCTGCCCGCGAAGCGCGTGCCCGACGCCGTCGAGCGCTGGATCCGGATGTACGAGGACGAGCGCAACGATGGCGAGACGTTCAATCAGTACGCCGAGCGTGTGGGCACCCCGCACTTCGAGGAGTCGGTGAAGGACCTCTCGATGCCGGTCGAGTTCAGCCTCGAGAACCTCGACCAGTTCATCGACTGGAGCCGCTCGGAGCCCTACAAGGTCGAGCGCGGCGAGGGCGAGTGCGCGGTATGAGCGAGCAGCAGACAGCCCTGTGGCCAAGGCCTCGCCTCCTTCACGCCGAAGATGTGGGAGTGTCGAATGGGAACGGCAATGCCGCAAACGGCAACGGCCGCGCGCGGCGCCTCCCTACCATCAACGGCCGCGTGGTCGATCCGAACGAGATCTCGGCCGAGGTCGAGGAGATGGGGGCCGAGGAGGCGATCGCATGGGCGATCGAAAGCTTCGGACCGAGCCTCGGCTTCGCCGTTTCATTCCAGAAGACGAGCTCGGTGATCATCGACATCGCCCACCGGATCGATCCGAGCGTTCGCTTCTTCTACCTCGACACCGAGTTGCTCTTCCCGGAGACCTACGAAACCCGGGACGCCCTCGCCGCCCGGTACGGGATCGAGTTCGAGCGATTCGTCCAGGACAATCCATCCCGGCTTCGCGAGCGTTGGGAGGCCGGCGAGTGGGGTGAGGATGACGATTGCTGCGCGACCCGCAAGGTCGAGACGATGCGGAGGGCAATCGAAGGGACCGACTGCTGGGTCTCGGGCGTTCGCCGGCTCGACTCCGAAACGCGCGCCCAGGCGGCCCGGTTCGGTTGGGATATCCGCTTCGATCGCTGGAAGCTCAACCCGCTCGTCGACTGGGACGACAGGGCGGTCTGGAACCACATCAAGGACCATCACATCCCGTACAACCCGCTCCACGATCAGGGCTATCCCTCGATCGGCTGCATGCCGTGCACCACCAAGCCCGGGCCGGGCGGGGACGCGCGCGCGGGCCGGTGGGCCGGCACCGATCGAACCGAGTGCGGGCTCAACGGCTGACCCGCTAACCTCTCGCGCTCGCGATGGCCGCTGATCCCTCAACGGCTCTGGCGCTGACGCTCACAGCACGCCAGGCCTCAGACTTCGAGTTGCTCGCCAATGGCGGCTTCGCGCCCCTTCAGGGCTTCATGGGACGATTGGCGCTCCGTTTGCGAGAACATGCGCCTCACTTCAGGCCAGATCTGGCCCATTCCCATCACCCTTCAGGCCGACCTCGACGTGAGCGAGGGCGATGTCGTCGAGCTCTCCGCGCCCAATGGCAAGGAGCTCGGGCGCCTCACCGTCGAGGAAGTCTGGGAGCGCGACGTCGACCTGGAGGCAGAGAACGTCTACCGCACGACCGACGACGAGCACCCCGGCGTGGCTGCGATCCGCCAGGAGGGTGCCCGCTCGATCGCTGGTCGGATCGAGGCAGACGCGCTCCCCGACCATGACGAGGCATTCATGCGGCGCTACCAGACGCCCGAGGAGTCACGCCAGGCGTTCGCGGACCGCGGCTGGAGGCGCATCGTCGCGTTCCAGACCCGCAACCCGATTCACCGGGCGCACGAGTACCTGACCAAGGCCGCGCTTGAGATCTGCGACGGCCTCTACATCCACCCGCTGATCGGCGAGACCAAGAAGGGCGACATTCCGGCGGAAGTGCGGATGCGCTGCTACGAGGTCCTGATGGACAACTACTACCACCCGGAGCACGTCATGCTCGGCGTGAACCCGGGAAAGATGCACTACGCCGGTCCCCGCGAGGCCGTGCTCCACGCGATCATCCGCCGGAACTACGGGTGCACCCACTTCATCGTGGGCCGCGATCACGCCGGCGTGGGCGACTACTACGGGACCTACGACGCGCAGCGGATCTTCGACGACATCGATCTGAACGAGCTCGGCATCACGCCGCTCTTCTTCGAGCACACGTTCTGGTGCCACGAGTGCGAGGGCATGGGCTCGGCGAAGACCTGTCCGCACCCCTCCGAGTCGCACCTGTTCCTGTCGGGTACCAAGGTCAGGGAGATGCTCGCGAACGGCGAAAAGCCGCCGCACGAATTCAGCCGGGACGAGGTTGCTGAGATCCTGATCGACGCCTTTCGAAAGGAGAACGACTGATGGCTTCTGAGCAGGGTTTCTGCCTCTGGTTCACCGGCCTCTCCGGCTCGGGTAAGACCACCATCACCACGCTCCTGGTCAAGGAGCTTCGCAAGCGCGGCTCGAAGCTCGAGGTGCTGGACGGCGACATCGTCCGGGAAAACCTCTCCAAGGGCCTGGGGTTCTCGAAGGAGGACCGCGACACAAACATCCGCCGTATCGCCTTCGTCGCCGACCTGCTCTCCCGCAACGACGTACCGGTGATCACCGCGGCGATCTCGCCCTACCGCGAGATCCGCGACGAGGCTCGCAAGAAGATGGGTGACCGCTTCATCGAGGTCTACACCCAGGCCCCGCTCGAGGTCTGCGAGGAGCGCGATGTCAAGGGCCTGTACGCCAAGGCGCGCGCCGGCGAGATCAAGGAGTTCACCGGCATCTCGGATCCGTACGAGCCGCCGGAGAATCCGGAGATCCTGATCCAGACCGACAAGCAGTCGCCGGAGGAGTCGGCGCAGCAGATCCTCGACTACCTCGAGCGGCGTGACCTGATCCCGGCAGCAGAGCTGGCCACCGCTTCCTAGGAGGGTCTAGCGAAACTCGCTGCGAACAGGTGTTTAATTGCGCATCCAAGGGGAAACCGTAAAGGTTGGGCAGTCGGGCCTCGTCCGACACCAATGGGAAGGCTCTGAGACAGCGAACGCGGAACGGCTGCCCCCGTTTCGCTAGTCGTTTCGCTTAACCCTCCTAGGCCTGTCGCTCCGGCACCCGGGGCTCGCCCAGGCCGTACGTGTCGTACGCGCCGAAGCGGGAGAACGTCTTGTGGGTCGGGCCATGGAAGTCCGACGACCCCGTCGGCGTTAGGCCGAACTCCTCGCATAGCTCCAGGCAGTGGGCCGTCTGCGCCTTGGTGTGCGGCGGGTAGAAGCTCTCGATGCCGTCGAGGCCGACGTCGCGCACGAGGCTCTCGACGAGATCCCGGACCTGCTCGGGCGCGCTGACGTCCCAGTACGGATGCGCGACCACCGAGACGCCACCCGCGCCGTGGATCAGCTCGACTGCCTCCTCGGCGCTCGGCCAGCGTCTGGCGACGAACGCCTTCGCGCCCGGCACCAGGTACTCCTCGAAGAATGGCCCCAGGTCCGGCCCCGCGCCCGCCGCGCGGGCGATGTGGGGTCGGCCGATCGAGTCGGCCGCGCCGGCCTGCGCGACCGCGTCCTCGAACTTGACGTCGACGCCGTGCGAGTTGAGCCGCTCGATGATCTCCTTCGCCCGGTTCACCCGCTCCTGCTGGGCACGCTCGCACGCCGGAGCGATCGCGTCGAGCCCGACCCAGTACCCGAGCATGTGCAGATCGTCCGAGTATCGGTGCACGCA
>VAYL01000155.1:9488-10103 GCA_005884305.1 Actinomycetota bacterium | reverse complement strand
TGCCGGCTTCCTGCGCCCCGGCGATTGCCTCCGCAACGCCGGCGACGGCATCGTGATCCGTCAGTGACATCACCGTGACTCCCGCCGCCGCGGCTGCGGTCGCGACCTCTCGCGGGGGGAGCTGACCATCCGATACGGTCGAGTGCGCCTGTAGATCGATCATGAAGCGCGCCATTTTGACGCAATGAGGATCACCGCAAAGGCCGATTACGCCGTTCGGGCTGCTCTGGAGCTGGCCGCCGCAGCCGACGGCGAGCCCGTCAAGGGCGAGCGACTGGCAGACGCACAGGGAATCCCGCTGCAGTTTCTGGAGCACATCCTGCTCGATCTAAAGCACGCCCGCCTGGTGCGTGCCAAGCGCGGCGCGCGGGGCGGATACTGGCTGGCTAAGCCCCCTGACGACATCACGGTCGCCGACGTCATCCGAGCCGTCGAGGGCCCGCTGGCAAACGTGCAGGACTGGGCGCCGGAGGACACGGACTACCCGGGGGCGGCCGAGCACCTTCGCGATGTCTGGATTGCGGTCCGAGCCAACCTGCGCGCCGTCCTGGAGCAGGTCACGCTCGCCGATGTCTGCGGCGACGACCTGCCGGAGCCCGTCGGGCGACTGGTCAA
>VAYL01000155.1:499-9473 GCA_005884305.1 Actinomycetota bacterium | reverse complement strand
ACCTCAAGGCGGGAAAAGAACAAAGGAATCGGCTGGTACCCTGGCGGACCTGGCTCTCCACCAATCTGATTGGAAAGGGCCAGAAAGGGCAGCGAAACGCAATGGATCCCGTCATCGTCATCTTCGGGTTCGGGATCGGCCTGCTCGTCGGCATGACCGGCATGGGCGGCGGATCTCTGATGACCCCTCTCCTGATCCTGCTCTTCGGCATTCAGCCGGTGACCGCGGTCGGGACCGACATCTTCTACGGCGCCGTCACCAAGACCGCCGGAGCCTGGCGGCACCTGAAGCACCACACCGTCCACCGCGCGATCGTGTTCTGGCTTGCGGTCGGGAGCGTTCCGATGGCGATTCTCGGCGTGTGGATCATCGAGGTGCTGCAGAACGCGTACGGCGAGGACACCGTCAATCAGATCGTGCTCGGCGCCGTCGGCGCGGCCCTCTTCGTCGTCGGGATCGCGACGCTGATCCGCGCGCTGTTCCTGCGCGACGTGATTCCCGAGCGCTATGCGATGCACCTGTACCGCCGCCACATCATCGCGGCCGTGATCACGGGCGCCACGACCGGCTTCGTGATCGGCCTGACGTCCGCCGGAAGCGGCACGCTGATCGCGATCGTCCTGATCGCCGTCTTCCGCCTGACGCCCCAGCGGGTCGTTGGGACTGACGTTGTGCACGCCGCGATCCTGCTGTGGGCCGCGGGAGTGGCGCACTGGGTGGGCGGCAACGTCGACCTCGGCCTCGCGGCAAACATCCTGGTCGGCTCGATCCCGGGCGTCCTGCTCGGCAGCCAGCTCGCCGTCCGCGTGCCTACCGGGCTCCTGCGGAACGCGCTCGGCCTCGTGATGATCGCCTCGGCGGTCACGCTCATCATCAAGGAGAAGGTGCCGTCGACGGTGCTGATCCCGTCGATGAGCGTTGCCGCGCTCGTGATCATCGCGCTGTTCGCCTTCCAGATCGGGCTCCACCGCCAGCGCATTCGCGACGGAACCCGCGAGGCGACCGCACCCGCGGGGTAGCCCGCGCAGCCGGCGGCGTGCCCGGCGGGGTACGCTGCCTCCGTGGACTTCGAGTTGAGCCCGCGGGTGGACGAGCTTCGCGGCCGGATCCGGACGTTCATGCACGAGCACGTCTATCCGGTGGAGCTCGAGGCGCTGCGTGCGCTCGACGACGAGGTCGGTCCGGGGACGCCGTACCCGCAGATCCTCGTCGACATCCGTGCCAAGGCACGCGAGGCGGGGCTCTGGAATCTCTTCATGCCCGACGAGCGCTACGGCGCCGGGCTCACCAACTGGGAGTACGGGGTCATCTGCGAGGAGATGGGCCGCAGCCCGGCGGTCGCGCCGATGGCGTTCAACTGCTCCGCGCCGGACACGGGAAACATGGAGATCCTCGCCGAGCACGGCACGGACGAGCAGCGCGCGGAGTGGCTCGATCCGCTGCTGGACGGCGAGATCCGGTCCTGCTTCTCGATGACCGAGCCCGAGGTGTCGGGGTCCGACCCGACGACGCTTCGGACCCGCGCCGAGCTGGTCGACGGCGAGTGGGTCATCAACGGCCACAAGTGGTTCACCTCCGGGGCCGTCGGCGCGTCGGTCGCCATCGTCATGTGCGTCACCGATCCGGATGCCCACCCCTACGGGCGCGCGTCGATGATCCTCGTCCCGACCGACAACCCGGGCTTCAACCTCGTGCGCCCCGTCTCCGTCATGGGGCATGACGGCGGCCCGGGCCACTGCGAGATCCTCTACGAGGACTGTCGCGTCCCCGAGGCCAGCCTGCTCGGCCCTCGCCAGGCTGGCTTCGTGATCGCCCAGGACCGGCTCGGCCCCGGGCGCATCCACCACTGCATGCGCGCGATCGGAACGGCCGAGCGGGCCATCGAGATGATGTGCAAGCGCGCGAACTCACGCGAGACCTTCGGCGGCAAGCTCGCCGACAAGCAGTTCGTCCAGGACTTCGTCGCAAAGTCGCGCATGGAGGTTGAGCAGGCCCGTCTGCTGACCCTGATGGCCGCCTGGAAGATGGACACGCAGGGCAAGCGCGAGGCACGCCGCGAGATCTCGATGATCAAGGTCGTCGCCGCGAACGTCGTCATGGACGTCCTCGACCGGGCCATCCAGGTCCACGGCGCCCTCGGCATGTCCGACGACACCCCACTGGCCGGGATGTGGCGCTTCTCGCGGATGCTGAAAGTCGCCGACGGCCCCGACGAGGTCCACAAGATGGTCATCGCCCGCCGCGAGCTGAACCACTGGGCGAAGGAGGCCGAGGCGGACTCGGAGCGGCCGAGCTCAGATGGCGCGTCCGCCGCCGCAACGGCGGCTGCCGCCGGGTCGGAGAGTTAGCCCGAGTCCACGCTGGACTCGCGCTCGACGATCGCGAGTACACCGCGCCTTACGAGCATCCGCGCGAGGGTTGACGGAGCGACGTCGTACATCGCCGCCGCGTCGACCAGCAACTCGTAGTCCTCGTGCCTCAGCTTGACACCGACCTGCCGGGTTGCCGGTCGTCGGCGTCTGATGTCGCCGATGTCTCCTGCTTCCGCGCCCGGAATGTAAGCCGCGGGAATCCGTGGGGGCGGCTCGAAGAAACCACCCTGGACCCTGCGCCGTTCCTCGGCGATGTGATCGATGAACTCATCGAATGAATCGAACCCAAGACGGCTCCAGGACCCATCGGAGTCCTCCCCGTCACCTTCCTCCTCAGGCTCGAACAGCCAGTCGAGCACATCCTTTCCGTCGTCCATCCTCAGCCGCTCCCAGCGCCTCCTGCAGCCGTCCAAACGGGCCTGCCTCCCGACATGGTGCTCCGGCGGCTGAATGGGTACCCACGGGTACCCGATCGGTACCCGTGGGTACCCGGTTCCAGCGGTAGTGGGCCGGGCTGCGGCTCCATTTCCTGAGGATCGCAGCCCGATGCCCTCATGTTCATGCGCAATGTCGCGATTTCGCGCCGAGTATGTGACTTCTCAGTGCAGGCGGCGCTCGGCTTCGTCGGCGCCCTCCGCCAGGCGCTCGACGACCTCGGCGAACTGCTCGTATGCCTCCGCGTCCTTGCCGTACTGCCCGGCCGCATAGCGGGAGAAGACCCCCTCCAGGATGATCGCGAGCTTCCAGCACGCCAGCGCCACGTAGAAGTCGATCTCGGTCAGGTCGCGACCCGACAGCTCGGCGTACCGGGACCTGACGAGGTCGCGGTTCGGGAACCCGGCGGCGGTGGTGGGCGGGTCGAACAGCGGCATCAGCTCGTCCCCGGGCTCAGACCAGTAGACGAGGAGCATGCCGACGTCGGCGAGGGGATCGCCTAGCGTGCAGAGCTCCCAATCGACCACGGCCGCGATCTCTCCGCTCGACGACAGGATCATGTTGTCGAGCCGGTAGTCGCCATGGACGATCGTCGCAGGTCCCTGCTCGGGAACCCGGCGCGCGAGGCGGTCGTGAACGTCGTCGACGAGCGGGACCTCGCGGGTCTTCGACTTCTCCCACTGACCCTGCCAGCGGTGTAGCTGGCGGGCGACGTAGTCCTCCTTCTTCCCGAGCTCCCCCAGGCCGACATCCGCCGGATCGACGGCGTGGATCGCGACGAGCGTGTCGACGACGCGCTGGCCGATCGCCTCTCGATCGGGATCCTCGAACTCCGCCTCCGCCTCCTGGCGAGTGCGGAGGATGGGGCCGTCCACGAACTCCATGACATAGAACGGAGCGCCGTTTACCGAGTCGTCCTCGCACAGCGCGACCACCGGTGGCACTGGGACGTTGGTCGGCCCCAGAGCCGCCAGGATGCGGTGTTCGCGGCCCATGTCGTGCGCCGAGGCCAGCCGCCTTCCGAGCGGCGGGCGCCGCAGTGCCCAGCGTCGTCCGGCTGAGTCGGTGACGCCGTAGGTCAGGTTCGACCGCCCGCCCGAGATCCGGTCGAAGCTGAGGGGCGGCTGCGCGCCGTGGATCTCGCGCGCGAACCATTCCTCGAGCTTCGGCTGGTCGATAGCCTCGTCCGCACCCATGGCGCAGGATCCTATGCGGGAACAAGCTCGCTACACCGCGCTGCTCCTCGACTTCGGCGGCGTGATGACGACCTCCGTGTGGGACAGCTTCGCGGACTTCTGCCGCGCCAGGGGCCTCGAGGAGGACACCGTGAAGCGCCTGTTCCGGGAGGATCCGGAGGCCCTCGCCGATCTGCGCGGACTGGAGACCGGCGCCATCGAAGAGGCGGAGTTCGAGAAACGCTTCGCCCGCCGCCTGGGCCTCGACGAAGCCACCGACCTCATCGAGAGCATGTTCCGAGGAATGCTGCCCGAGGAATCGATCCTCGCGGCGGTTCGCGCGGCGCGCGCCGGCGGCGTCAAGACAGGGCTGATCTCAAACTCCTGGAGCACGACGCACTACGACCGCGATCTCCTGAACGAGCTGTTCGACGCGGTCGTGATCTCGGCGGAGGTCGGCCTTCACAAGCCGCAGCCGGAGATCTATCGCCTGGCAGCCGAGCGGATCGGCGAGCCGCCGTCGTCGTGCGTGTTCGTGGACGACCTGCGCGAGAACTGCGAGGGGGCCGAGGCGGTCGGCATGACCGCGATCCTCCATCGGGACCCGGCCGCAACCGTCGCGCGGATCGAGGAGCTCTTCACGGTCGAGGTGCCGCTCGTGGCGTCGTAGTCAGCTCCCGGCAGCGATCAGAACGACGGCAGGAGCGCGGGCTCGATCCGCATCGACGGCCGGGCGAACGCGGCCGCGACGAGGAGCGTTGCGACGCCGCCGGTGCGAGCGGCGACGATGGTCCAGGCGGGCCGCGGCCCAGACGAGATGTCCAGCCCCAGGAAGAAGGTCCCGAATCCCAGCGCCGCCAGCGCCGCCAGCCCGACAGCAGTCCTGCTCGCCGTCCGCCACTCGGGGTCCGGCTCGCGCGTGACCAGGACGACGCCGGCGATCCCGGCCGTCGCGCCCAGCGCCTGCAGCGCACCCGGGCGATCGCCCTGCACGATGCCGGCCGCGACCGGCACCAGGACACCCAGCGCCCAGCGCTATCCCGAGCATTCGGAGTCCCGGCGGCCGAGCCCGCCGAGACTGAAGCGCGCCGCGACCTCCACGGTCCCCGGGCTGCGGACATCGAGCCGCGTCCAGTCGCCGTCGCGCGCGACGCAGGCGTCACCGGCAGTCACCGTCCAGTACGGCGTGTAGTGGATCCGAACGAGATAGGAGCTCGTCTTCGTGGCCGTGAAGTCGAAGCTCGAAGCGCCGACCTGGGTCAGGCGGTTGTGCTTTCCGGACGGCACGGCGGGATCCCCGGCGGGCGAGGTGAGGCCCACGGCGCCGTCGACCCGGAACAGGCGCCAGTGCTCGTTCGACCACACCTCGTGCAGGGACGGGAGCCCGGAGCGGATCAGCTGGTCCTCGTCCTTGGCCAGGTAGTCGGGGTCCGCGTCCGAGAGCGCGACGTAGCTCACCCCGTGGTCCTGCAGCCACGCGCTGTAGGCGGCCGCGGTGAGGTTGTCCCCGGTAAAGAGGTCGAAGTCGCCGGACTCCGACTGCCGCAGCCAGCCACGCGCGAGCGGAAACTCCCGAGCGACGTATTCGGCCTCGAACCGGTTGCGCGTCGGGGGGATCTCGATCCGGACCGGGTGGCCCACGGTCTGGGCGTGCAGGTGGTTGATCAGCGGCTGGTAGTAACGGGCCGTCACCGATGGATCGCCCCATCCCGCCGCCAGGTCGCGCACCGGGGCGCTCCATTGCCAGTACACAAGCGGCAGCGCACAGACGGCGAGGGCGATCGGGCGCCGCCCCGCCAGGCCCAGAGCAAGCACCGGTCCGCCGAACAGCGAGCCCAGCCGCGCCGCATTGGCCCCGATCTGCGTGTGGAAGATGAAGAGCACCAGGCACATAACCGCGTACAGCACGACCCCTACGCGCAGCACCCGCTCCTGCGGCGGCAGGAGAACCAGCGCCGCCGCGGCGAAGATCGGCACCGGGATGAACGCGCTCACGACGAACGGGAAGTAGCCGCTGGCCGGGAACGCAAGCCCCAGAATCGCGATCGGGGCGAGCGAGGCGGCGATCAGGATGGCGCCGATGCGGCGCTGCCCCGTCACC
Source organism: Actinomycetota bacterium (assembly GCA_005884305.1). Lineage (GTDB taxonomy): Bacteria > Actinomycetota > Thermoleophilia > Solirubrobacterales > 70-9 > AC-56. Next base: position 3,390 of record VAYL01000155.1, on the reverse strand, counting down.
CCAAGCGCCGCGCCGGCCAAGGCGACGAAGATGGCGGCAACGGGGCTGCCGAGTCCCGAGAGCGCCGCCAGCATCCCCGCCACGACCGGTCGCCCGCGCTGGACGGCCAGAAGCGCTCCGAGCCCGATGGCGGTGCCCAGCGCAAAGGTCAGGCGATTCGCCATGAGCATCGTTACCGTTGCGGCGCCCAGCCACGCGGTCGCGATCCAGGCCCGGTCCCCGAAGCGGCGGTACGCGATCACGCCGAACAGCACCGCGGTGGCGACCACGGCGAGGGCGCCGACCACACGCACCCCGAGGAGCGCGCCGAGCGGCGGGAACAGCACGCTGTAGTTCAGGAGGTAGTGGCCCCCGTACCAGTAGTTGTTCCAGAGCAGGAACCCGTGCGAGTCGAACAGGTCGGCGCGGAATGCCTGCGCCGCGAGGTCGAGGCTCGACGGCTGGACGATCAGGTAGGCGACCGCCCCCGCCGCCGCAAGCGCAACGCCGGCGCTCGCACGGGCGACGCTACCCGCGGGCGTACTCAACCCGGATCTGCTTGCCCTTGAGCTTCGTGCCCTCGAGCCGCTCGACGGCCTGCTCCGCGTGCGCGGAGTCGAGCTCAACGAACGAGAACCGCTCCAGCACACGGATCGATCCGATCGCGTCCTCGGGCACGACCGCCCCCTCGATCAGCGCCCATCTCACATCGTCCTCGTCGATCCCACTGCGCTGCCCGCGGTTCATGAACAACTTGGCGACGGCCGGTACCTGCTCCACTTCGCCGGAGTCGCCGCCAGCCTCCCGGCCGTCGGTTTTCACGGGGCCCCCGGTTTCCACTGGACTAGGGTGCTCCCGGTGCCGCGGGCGCGGCGCATGTTCGAGGCGTTCCTCGGGCGGCTCCCATTCGCCGATGCTCGTCTTCGCCTCGCGCTGGATCCGGTCGATCTCGGGCCGCTGGGCGGGCGTCACGAAAGTGATCGCGCGGCCGGTCCTCCCCACGCGGCCGGTTCGCCCGATGCGATGGACGTACGTGTCCGTGACGTCGGGGACGTCGTAGTTGATGACGTGGGTGACGTGCTCGATGTCGAGCCCGCGCGCCGCGACGTCGGTCGCCACCAAGAGTCGCAGCCGGTGATCCTTGAATGACAGCATCACGCCGTCGCGCTGGCCCTGGCTCATGTCGCCGTGAAGCGCCTTGACGCCGAGGCCGCGCGCCCTCAGCGTCTCGTCCAGCTTGGCCGTACCCGCCTTGGTGCGGCAGAAGATGATCGCCTGCTCGGGCTCCTCGGCCCGCAGCACATCGATCAGCCGGTCGACCTTCTGCCGAGCGGGCACCTCGACGAAGGCCTGCTCGATCGCGTCGACGGTGAGCTGCTTCGGGGTGACGCGGATCGTCACCGGGTCGTACATGTAGCGATCGGCGAGGCGCTCGATCGGGGGTGGGATCGTCGCCGAGAAGAGCGAGGTCTGGCGCCCGGAGGGGCTCAGTCGCAGGATCCGCTCGACATCGTCGATGAAGCCGAGGTCGAGCATCTCGTCGGCCTCGTCGAGGACCACGTAGCGGGCCGAGGTCAGGTCGAGTGAGCCACGGTTGACGAGGTCGAGCGTGCGGCCCACGGTCGCGACCACGACGTGCGAGTCCTGGCGCAGCCGCGACTGCTGCGTTGCCACAGCCTGCCCGCCGAAGACGGCGATCACCTCGATCGGCAGATGCTCGGCATAGGCGCGAAGCGCCTGCGTCACCTGGATGCAGAGCTCCCGGGTGGGGGTCAGCACCAGCGCCTGGGTCTCCCCGCTCGCCGGATCCAGGTAGTCCAGCAACGGCAGCCCGAACGCCGCCGTCTTCCCCGTCCCGGTCTGCGCCTGCCCGATCACGTCGTGGCCGGCGACGAGCTCGGGGATCGCCTGTTCCTGGATCGCAGTCGGTTCCTCGTAGCCTAACTCGGTGAGGGTGCGGAGAATCTCCTCGGAGAGTCCGAGGTCGCTGAAGGAGGTCACCGGGAAGTTTGCCCCTCTGGCATGGCGGGGAACGGTAGCGACCCGGCCCCGGAGCCCGTGCCAAGGCGCATCCCTAGGATGCACGCCCGTGGCGCTGACCGTCGTCGGCTCGATCGCGTTCGACTCCGTGCGGACTCCCTTCGGGGAGCGCGACCGCATGCTCGGCGGCTCGGCTGTCCACTTCGCTCTCGCCGCGCGGTTCTTCACGAGCGTCCAGATCGTCGGCCCGGTGGGCGACGATTTCGGCGACGACCACCTGGAGCTGCTCCGCGAGCGCGGGATCGACACGTCCGACGTCGAGCGCGTGGACGGGGGCGAGACCTTCTTCTGGCGCGGCCACTACGAGGCGGACATGAACCTCGCCCACACCGACGACACGCAGCTCGGCGTCTTCGCGGACTTCGACCCGAAGCTCTCGGACACCTCGCGCGCGGCCGACGTGCTCTTCCTGGGAAACATCCAGCCCGACCTCCAGCGCCGCGTGCGCGCGCAGGCCGACGGCTCCCGCCTGGCGGCGCTCGACTCAATGAACCTGTGGATCCAGACGACGCGCGACGCGCTTGTCGCGGCGATCGCCGAGGTCGACTGCCTGCTCTTCAACGACTCCGAGATCCGCATGCTGACCGAGGAGCCGAACCTGGCCCGCGCAGCGCGCGCGGTGATGGAGATGGGCCCGCGCATCGTGGTTGCGAAGCGGGGCGAGTACGGCGCCGTCCTGTTCACGCCCGAGGGGTTCTTCGCGCTCCCGGGCTTCCTGCTCGAGGACGTCCGCGACCCCACGGGCGCCGGCGACAGCTTCGCGGGCGGCTTTCTCGGCTACCTGGATATGCAGGGCATCGAGGATCCGAGCACGGAGGCGCTTCGCCGGGCGATGGCGTACGGCACGGTGCTCGCCTCATTCAACGTCGAGG